>NZ_VCNC01000007.1 GCF_006210265.1 Desulfovibrio sp. UCD-KL4C | reverse complement strand
CATGGTTACTTAAAGCGCAAACCGAGTACCCATGTTCAATCCATGGTTACTTAAAGCGCAAACCGAGTACCCATGTTCAATCCATGGTTACTTAAAGCGCAAACCGAGTACCCATGTTCAATCCATGGTTACTTAAAGCGCAAAAAGGCCGCTGAGTAATTAACTCAGCGGCCTTTTTGCTTTTTTTTAAATCCCAATTAAACTTGGTTGATATCTTTTTCCATATCATTACGAAGATGCCCCTGCCCTGTGGACTCGAGCACTGCTCTCCAATAATCAGATTTAACATTCAACTTCTTGCGACGCAGCGTAACCAGATTAAGCGGCAGATGAACATACCTAGCTTGCAATCTACTCACGACCATGTCGGTTTTACCTGCCATTGCCGCGTGTACAGCATGTTGACCTAAAAAACCACAATAAACGCAGTCATTCGCATTGGCTCGAACTGATCGAATTATATAACTCGGGTCAATAAACTTAAGAGTGACATCTTTCCCGATTTCTTTGAAATACTCTTTGACCTTATGAACAAGTAGCTTGCAGATATCACACAAAATAGGATTACCTGAAGGGTCCTTTTCACCAGTATATTCACATTGCTCCTGCCCTGCACCTTCAGCGCATACAATTACAGCATGCTGCCTTTCATCCAGACGCTTTTCTAGTGATTTGAGTAAGCCGTATTCACCGTCAAATTCAAAAGGATGTTCAGGAACAAGCACAAAATTTACGTCTTTAAGAGCTAAGGTTGCCTGAGCCGCAATGAAGCCAGACTCACGTCCCATCAATTTTACTAACCCTATACCATTCACAACCCCTAAAGATTCAACATGGGCAGACTGGATCGCTTCTGTGGCCTTATCTACTGCGGTATCGAAACCAAATGACTTCGTAACAAAGCCAATATCATTATCAATGGTCTTTGGAATTCCAATAATTGAGATGCGAACATTGCGCTTATTAATTTCAGCTACAATTTTTTGAGCCGCACGCATCGTTCCATCACCGCCGATCATAAACAAGACGCTGATATTCATACGTTCAAGGGCGTCGACTACTTCTTCAGGGTCCTGCGGACCGCGAGAAGAGCCAAGCATAGTCCCACCGAATTGATGAATGTTCGCGACCTCATCCGGTGTAAGCTCAACAACATCGTGCCCGTATTTAGGAATGAACCCCTGCAAGCCGAACTTAATACCTAGCACAGATGAAACTTTATAAAGATAATGAGCTTCAAGAACAATTGAGCGGATAACATCGTTAAGCCCCGGACAAAGGCCTCCACACGTAACGACAGCGCACTTAGTCTTTGACGGGTCAAAATAGGTAAACGCGCGTGGACCGGCTTTTTCGAACTCCTGATAAACAGTACTGTCATCAGTTAAGCCCATATCTTCTTCAGCCAGATTAACTAGAGTCCTATCGTGATCTTCGATGAAATAGCATCGTTTCAAAGGAGAAGGTATTTTAGCCTGTCCGAGAACAGCTATCTCAGTATTTATCAGTTCTTTCTTTTTAGCTGAGCTTTTTACCACTTTCAAACTCCTTCGGACATACTGTCCGACCTCCAGTAATAAGTGAAGTTACCATATTTCTCCCTGAATCAGGGGGGTCCAAACTGCGGGCTGATCTGCCAGAATACATTCTCTGATTGGTAATTCCATAGGATGAGGATTCAGATCAGCTACATCTACCGCCTGCCGCCACCACAGATAAAAACCTTTTCCATCAATATACCTACAATAAAGTCTTTGAATCCCTTTTTGACATACAGAGTCAAAAAAACGAAAAGACTTTTTACTAGCCTTGTATATACCGTTTTTAGGAGAGACCAATTTCCAGTCCGATGTTTTGATTTCTGAAAATTCTTTTCCATCTAAAGTGCTATAGTAACGAGTTTTAGAGTCAAGGTCACGAACTCTAATCAATTTTTCTTTTGCAGAGTAAGATACTATAAACATGGGCATCCCGAAATGCTCCGCAACTTTCCACCGATCTACACCTGTTGAATAAACAAGTGCCCCGTCTTTTTCGTAAACCCACGCAGGTGATTCTTTTATTGCGTCAGATTTTTTAACAAGACTTCGCTTACGTAGATCCCAATAAATTTCCTTGCCGTCATCGCGACGCAGACAGACAACATAACCAGACATTCTAACTGAGGTAAAAGGTCCGCCCGGGGCTTCATCTGAGTTGATTGAAGACAAGTTTTTCATCCCCCACAAAACGATCTTACCAGATGCTTCAACCACTACTAAGATCCCTTGCCCCGGTGTATAACCAATAAAAAGAGGCGTTCCTTCCAGCATAGAAACTTCTTTTAGAGGGCCGCTTGAAGGACCGCACAATAACGTATTAAAACTGTCTATCAAGCCCAGCCAGTCGCCGGTACGGGAAATGGCCATCATTTTAACAGGGCCATGTTCAATAGGAATATCACCCGGTATTCTCGTACATGTTTTCAAATCGTAAATAAATAAGTTATCACCATCACTGTCTGTCGCGGCTAAAACCGGACTTTCTGGAGCATACGCGACAAGCTTTGCCCCTTTGCCGGACGGCAATTTCACTTCTTTACAAAGATAGTTACTCCAGAGCCTGATAGAACCGTCATAAAGAGCAGCAGCAAGACCTTCCTCGTTACCTGCATATGAGGAAACACCCCCTGCGATAATAGGAATTGCCTTCTCTCTTGTAACCGAAATATAAAATTTATCCTCAAGCCCTTCAAATGGCGCAGCATACAATTTTCCTGCGCTAACGTATTTTTCACCCAGCAGCTTGGAAACATATTTCTTCAAGGATCCAGCTGTTCCCTTATTCAGCTCAGTGGGTATATCTATATATTTCTGCCCGACCCTTTCCGCTTTACTATCACCGCTTTGCGCTCTTGATGAAACCGGAATACTTACCAATATCAGGGCAAAGAAAAGAATAAGAGGCTTAACCTGTGAAAATCTAAGAATCATCCCTTTGTATCCTTGAATTTATTGCTGTTTAGAGTCATCCGTTCGACAATTGTCTGATAATATGCATCTTCGTTGTCGATTGAAATTTTCTGCCCGCGCATATGTTTAATTTTTTCGAAAAGAACATTTACCTTTTGCATCTGGCAATAACGCTCTTTTTCTTCCTCCATGCTTTCAAGCAGGTCAAGAGCTGAATGAATATCCTTGCGAAGCTGCATTTCCTGTGGAAGATATCCTGCATTTTTTAGAGCTTTATATGCCATACGTAGTTCAGCTGGAATCATAGAATCGTCTTCAAGTGCCAGCGGCTTACCTTTGCAGGATAGATTTTTAAAATCTCCTTTTGCCTCTGATTCTTTAATTTTAGCCTCAGCAATTGCATCAATAAAATACATTACAAAATCCTCGCCTAGTGAATAATCTCTTTACTATACTCATCAATCCATGCGGCAGTCTGCTCCATAATTGAATCTAAGACGGCAGAAGCTGCGACAGCAATATTCCGGCCGTTTAATTTTTTAATCGGTACCGATGCTTCAATAAGCTTTCGACCAAGCAACCGTTTACCACTTCCATCCCACAAATAATATCTGACTGCGCCATTAAAAATATTTACTTCACTTTGTTGAACCTCAAAGGACAAAACTTCCCCTGAAAGGAGCAGATCACGCTCTGCACCTGGGCGATAAGGCGTAATAACTTCATAATTCTTCATGCAGCCTAGAGCCGGACCTGTAGCCGCGTCAAATATTTCAGAAGGAGTCCCTTCCCAGCTCCATCTATAGTCAGGAGTCAAAACCGGACCGGAAGCCAAAATCACTGTTTCACGGTCTAGCGCAGGAAGACTTGTAAACCTTTTTACAGCCACAGTCGGCAGATCAGATCTAACTTTTTCGCAAGCTGTTTTAAAACTGGTATTTGAACCAACGCGCAAATACGAAGTTTCAACTGATTGTCCGCCGATACAACCGGCAATAAATATAACGCCGAGAAGTAGTGATATGCTAAAAATTTTCCTTATCATTTTTGAGCCCCTTCAGGAGGATTGAGAACTTGCCATGGTCGTTCCCGAAGCGATCTAGCCAATCTGTTCATTTCGTTGGTAAGCCTGTTAATATTCAAAAGGATTGCTTCGAGTTCTTCCTGATCGTATTCAAGATTTTTGCGGAGATCTACTGTCAGCCCGTTCACCCCGTCAGCGACTTTTGAAACTTCATCATCCATATTCTGCAGTGTTTGTTTTACATCTCGGCTCAAAGTTTCAAGAACTTTTCTAGCCTGATTTAAAGTAGTCGAAACTTCAAAAGTTAAAGTCTCAAGATTTCTTGTTCCTGATTGTATACCTATAGAGGCTGTTCGAGAAAGCTTAATCCATTCTTTTTGAAAAGATACGAGAGTTGCATTGGTTTGCATAAGCACGCTAGGAGCGATTTTTAAACTTTTTTCAAGGCTTTCCCTGTTTTCGCCAGTCAAAAGCACCTGAAGCCCATCTACGGCCTTTTCAAGCTTTGGAGCAACTGCCGCTACCGCTTTACCTATTTCTGCAGCAACATCACTCATACTCAAAGTCAAAGCAACCGGAATGACAGATCCCGGAACAAGTTTTGGACCTGGGTCACTTTGAAGTTCTAAGAGAATATAATTATCACCTACAAGTCCTTTTTGAGTAATTGTTGCAACAGTCCCCTCATAAAGATCAAAATCTTTATCAACATTAATAACCACAGTAATATGCTCAGGATGCTTTTTATTAACTTCTATGGATTTGACCTTACCGACGCTTAGCCCTGCGTATTTTACAGGTCGTCCTGAAGTCAGATCTTTTATATTTAAAAATTGAATTTTATAAGTTGAATAATCAAAAAAGAAATCGTGTCCGCCCAAAAAAACAATAAATAGCCCCAACACAATCAGCCCCGCAAAAGTGGCTAGACCAGCCTTAATAATATCTGCCTTTGAGCTACGCGGATTGAGTACCATTTTATCTCCCAAATATCATGATCTGCTTCGAAACTTTACTGATCTAGCCATTGAATCATCTATCACAGTAGGCCGTCTTTCTAAGAAATCTATCAGGTATTCATCTTTTGAATCCCTAAGCCCATCCAGATCACCTTGATACAAACATCTACTTTGATGCAGAACCACAACATAGTCAGCAATGTTAAAAAGACTGTCCAGATCATGCGTGACAACGACTATAGTAACGTTAAATGTCTCTTTAAGTTTCAAGATCAACTGATCAAGATCAGCGGCTGTAATTGGATCAAGACCTGATGAAGGTTCATCGCAAAGCAAAGTCGTCGGGTCCATGACCATTGCACGCGCAAGCCCTGCCCGCTTTCTCATACCACCTGAAAGCTGGTTGGGGTAATAATGAGTAAACTCACCAAGACCGACCATCCTAAGTTTCATCTGCACGACTTCCTCAATAATTACATCAGGAAGCTCCGTATGCTCCTGTAGCGGCAGAGCAACATTTTCCCCCAGAGTGAGTGAACCAAGCATGGCTCCATCCTGAAACAACACCCCCATGCGTGTTCGGATAAGTCTTAATTCATCTTCATCCTTAAGCTCAGTAAGATTAGTATCCCCAAGATAGATTTCACCTGAAACAGGAATATTCAATCCTAGAATATGCCTTAGCAATGTAGACTTTCCACACCCAGACCCGCCAAGAATAACACTGACCTTTCCTGACGGAAGCACCGCGCTAAGATTCTCCATAAGGACTTTACCAGGATACCCGAGGCTAAGCTCTTTTAACGTTATATCTTGTGCAAGTCTTGATACTTTCATGATCATTTAGCGGAAAAGAAAATTCAGTGTTGTAAAAAATAGATCCAATAAAATAATCATAAATATTGAGATAACAACAGAATTTGTAGTTTTGCGACCAACATCCGCCGCGCCTTCACGAGCAAGAAATCCCTGCCAGCACCCAATCACAGTGATCGCAACTGCAAAACCGCCACTTTTTACAAGTCCGGCAAAAACGGCGTTCAACTTTAAAAATTCAACTGTGTTATTGAAATATGTAACTTCGTTAATACCTAAAGCTACAGATGAAAAAAGCCCCCCTGAAACTATTCCGACAAAATCAGCCCAGACGGTAAGACAGGGAACCATGATGAGCATGGCGATCATTTTGGGAACGACAAGAAAGCGGACAGGCTCAATACCCATGACCTCAAGGGCATCAATCTCTTCCGAAATTTGCATGGTTGCAATTTCAGCAGTAAAAGCTGCGCCTGAGCGTCCGGTGATGATAATCGCGGTTAGAAGAGGACCAAGTTCATTGATAATTGTAAGGCCGACAAGGCTGGCTACATAGCTGACAGCACCGACCTTTTCAAGCTGCTGAGCGGACTGTAAGGCGAGAATTATACCTGTGCAACCAGCGATGACGCTGACTATAGGGATAGAGTCAGCACCGACACTTGCAAGGTCTTTATAAAGCCTTTGACGATAAAAAGTTTTTTTCGAACCTAATTTAAGGCGCAGGCTTCCCAAAAGGCGGGAAATCATCCATGCCAGCACCTGTAAATCTTTCATGCAACGGCTCCCTTTTCTATTACATACCGAACAAACTTTTCACCTGTGTAAGATGGAGAAGTTTATCAACCTGTTCTGAGGCAGAAATTATTGTGACAGATCTATCTATCTTTGTAAGGAGTCTGCTAAATTCAATTAGAGAGGCAAGGCCGGAACTGTCTAAATATTCAAGATCAGAGAGATCAATCTTAAGATCACCTTTTGTGGTTTCGATACATTTATGCAACTCTTCACGAAGCGCAGGAGTTCCCGTAAAATCAATTTCACCACTGATTTTAATTAGAGCTTCTTCGGTACTAACATCTAGCTTCCAGCCAAAACTCATAAACTTCTCCTTACCAAAATCCTGTTTTCAAGATTTATATATTTCAATTACAGTTGTATCATCATTCGGTGGGGTTTTCCCTCTCCATTTGGAAACAGCCTTAATTAAAGCTTCTCCGAGTGGAAATTCTTCTGCTTTTTTCAAACTTTCTTCGAGTCTATCTGTTCCAAAAAATTCTTTCTCTTTATTACGGGCTTCATTAACTCCGTCCGTGACAACAACAAATGACTGCCCTTCTTTAAGATATATATTAGCTATGCCATACTTTTCTTTACCTAAAATACCGACTGGAAGCCCTAGTGGCCTTTCAAGTTCCTGAACTTCTCCTCCAGTAACGAGTAACGGCGCAGGATGCCCTGCAACGCAATAACTGCATTTCCCATTTTCAGGATAAAAACGGATAAGCACCATCGTTGCAAATATTTCACCGCTCATAAACTCAAAAGCAGCATTATTAACTTCCATCATCATGTCATCAGGCTGTAGCTCTTTTGCTGCAATGGCTCTGATTCTAGTCCACAGGGCAGACATAATAAGTGCAGCTGGCAGACCTTTTCCTGAAACGTCCGCAACATAAACATACCAGCTTCCGTCTGAATTTGGTATAAAATCATACAAGTCTCCACCCACAAAATGAGCTGGAACGGAATTTCCCCAGATATGATTTCCACCAGAGAGTTTCGGATTCTTTGGACTAAATTGTTTTTGAATCCTTGACGCTGCCGCAAGCTGTGTTTCAAACTTTTGCTGATGAAGCCTTTGATTCATCAGTTCAGAACGAACAAGAGCAACCCCTGCCAAGTGACCGAAACTTTCAAGAAGTTCCTGATCTTCAGTATCGAAACAATCTTTAGCACTTGAATTTAAAACCTGAACAACACCTAACAATTCATTCTTATGAATTATAGGTACACATAACATACAACGTGTTTCAAAGCCCGTTTTTTCATCAGCAGCACGAGAAAAACGAATATCATTTTGTGCGTCAACAACATTTAAAGATTCTTTACGTAAAGCCACCCACCCTGCAATGCCCTTACCAAGAGGTAATTCAATGCGTTTTTTCAAAATATCCATCTTGATTTCGCTAAGCATATCATTCATGGCTAAAGCAAATTCAAGGACATTTTTATCTTTATTATAGAGCATTATAGACGAGGCTTCAGCTCCGGTAACATCTTGTGCCAACCTTAAAAGCTGAGGCAGTAAATCTACCAGCGAATCAATACTCGCTAGCACTTCATTAGCCTTAATAAGCTTTTTTAATCTAGCTGCTTGGTTCGTCAAAACTCTTTCCACACTTATTTCCACCTCAACAGCACTCGAATAGCTATATGCAGAGCACTGCCAGATCATACAAGTTTATACTATATAATACTTCAATTTAAATTACTAATTTACTAGTCACTCCAGCTGTTTACTTCCGGTTTAGACCAGTTACGAACAGCGTCTGCAAGCTCATCAACTGTCGCAGTTGCTGCTCCAACCTGCCCGACAACAATTCCTGCGGCATAATTAGCAAGCAACGCGGAAGTTAGTGGATCAAGCCCAGAAGCAAGTCCGAGTCCCAAAGTGGCTATAACGGTGTCACCAGCGCCAGTTACGTCAAAAACTTTTTGCGCAAAAGTCGGCACATGTTTAACAACATTACGTGATTCAAAAAGAGCCATACCATAACCACCAAGAGTGATGAGCAGATGAGTGGGATCAAGGCGATCAAACAATCTCCTGCCAGCCTCAAGAACATCTTCTTTGCTCTTAATCACCATTCCTGCGCCTTCGCCAGCTTCCTTGGCATTCGGAGTAAGCAGATTTACGCCTTTGTAGTGATCATAGTTAACAGTTTTAGGATCAACCAGCACATGCGGGTTATGATTTATTTTTTCTAGCAACGCCCAAAACCTGTCAAAAAAAGTTTGAGACAAGGTCCCCTTTCCGTAGTCAGACAAAATGACAACACTATATTCACAAATTTCACTATTTAAAAAGGTGAAAAGTTTATCCATATGAGAGACGGAATATTCATTAGTTTTCTCTCTATCAACTCTTACCATTTGTTGATTCTGTGCCATTACGCGAGTTTTTTTGGTGGTAGGACGATCAGTAGATTCAAACAGACTACATGGAATGCCAGAACCTGTGCAAAGTTTATCAAAGATCTGCCCTTCTGAGTCAGCACCGATAAATCCGGTCAAATGAGGAACCCCGCCAAGCGCGACAATATTTCTGGCAACGTTACCTGCTCCTCCGAGAAGGTATTTTTCCTCTGTGACCTGAACAACCGGAACAGGGGCTTCAGGGGAAATACGCTCTACGGCTCCGATTACATAATGATCAAGCATAACATCGCCGATGATCAGTACTTTTTGCCCTTTCAGTTTAGGCAATGCGCTCAAAATTGATTTAACCATATCTTAAAAATATCCTTCTATATTAATCTGAATGTGGCTTAAAATTACATTTCAAGTAGAGCAACTATACGGGCAAGCTCTTGCTCTGAAGTGTATTTTATCGTTAGATTTCCTTTATTATTTGATCCACGAAGTGACACTTTTACTCCCAAAGAGTCTTCCAAACGAACTTTCACAGTTTTAAGCTCTTCATCCATTTGCTTAGGAGTTTTATTTTTACGGTCAGTCGATTTAACGACCTCAACATCACCCGCGGGCAAGGAACCGTGCTTTTTAAAATGCAAAGCAAAACTTTCAGCCTGCCTTACAGACAATCCATCTGAAGCCACCTTTGCAAACAATTCTAAGCGGACATCTTCATCTGCAATAGACATTAAAGCCCGTCCATGGCCTGCAGAGATTTCACCCTTCCCAATTGCATTTTGAATTGGTTCTGCAAGGGATAAGAGCCTCATAGAATTTGATAGAGCAGAGCGACTTTTACCAACCTGCCCAGCAAGCTGTTCCTGACTGAGGCCGAACTTTGTGATCAACTCTTGAAACCCTTTTGCTTCTTCAATAGGGTTCAAATCTTCGCGTTGCAAATTCTCAATCAATGCAATCGCCATACTTTCAAGATCTGTCATTTCTTTTACAAGCACAGGCATTGTTTTCAGCCCTGCCAGCTTAGAAGCTCTTAACCGACGTTCTCCGGCTACCAGCTCATAAAATCCTTTCCGCTCTGCAATCGGCCGAACAAGTATAGGTTGCAAGACACCTTTAGCTTTTATAGATTCTGCCAAATCATTTAATGCTTCTGGAGCAAATTCTTTGCGTGGCTGATTTGGATTTGCAATAATCGTGTCTATGTCTATCTGCCGGACATCTAGCGACGTGGAAGATTCCTGATCATTAATTTTTGTACCGCCAAGTAGTGCGTCAAGCCCCCTTCCGAGCCCTCCAGTTACGCCTGCCATGGACTTCTCCTTCTTTTTATAAAATTACGATCGGCTAAGAAAAATATCTATCTATTATTTCCTTTGACTTGATCGAAAGCGTGATTAAAGTAGCGTTTAACAATGTTACATATAAAAAACGTCGGAGGCGACATGTCTAATCACGATAATGATCTTACAGAACTTTTTGATAAAAAAGGTAACCTCATCGGGGCACTAATCACAGCGGAGCTGTGGACGAAAGTAAAACCCCACGTCTCCCAATTTCTTTCAAAAGCGGAACCAGAGGAACGTCCTGAGCCCACCCGCGCGTGGAGACAACTTAAAGAATATTGGGATTTCCCCTACCCTATTGATACAGACGTAACTTGTGAGCTTTGCGAAAACACAACAGAAAACTGGGAAATCGATGACCCTCGCAAGTTCAGACTTGTCTCTGCTAATCTTGGTGGACTTGTTTCCTTCAAATGTTCAAAATGTCAGGCTCGCATTACGAAAAGACATTTTAAGGATAAGATCACCACTCAGTGTACTGCTTTTATCGATGAAAAAGACAATAATTACGAAGCAAAATACAAGTAACAAATAAGTTTTAGAATCTATTTACCAATCTCATCTTGAAAAAATCAGGCCGACATTAGTCGGCCTTTTTTTATTCACTTTTATCTGCTTTCATTTTCGCATGTCTTTTAACAACTTCCTGAGCAAGACTGATATAAGCCTGTGCGCCATTTGATTTAGCATCATATGAGATTGCAGGTTTACCGAAACTTGGAGCTTCAGAGAGCCGGACATTCCTCGGAACAATTGTTTCAAATAAACTATCCGGAAAAGCTTTTCTAACTTCGTTCTTAACTTGACGGGCAAGCCTGTTCCGACGGTCATACATAGTTAAAACAACGCCTAGAATTGTCATATCAGGATTCAATCTTTTCTTGACCAATTCAAAAGTCATTAAAAGTTGAGCGACACCTTCAAGAGCATAATATTCTGTCTGCAAAGGAACTAAAAGTTCCCTGGCAGCGCAAAGCGCATTTACTGTAAGCAGACCAAGCGAAGGAGGACAATCAAATATTATGTATTCATAGTCATCTTCAACTTTATCTATTAGCTCTCGCAAATAGTACTCGCGCCCCATTTTATCTATTAACTCAATTTCAGCCCCGGCTAAATCTTGACTAGCCGGCATTAAAGACAAAAAGGGAATATCAGTATCAAATATTGCATCTTTGGCTCTTTCTGGCTCAAACATTACAGAGTAAACATTCTCTCTTGAGTCACCGGGATAAAAGCCAAGCCCGCTTGAACAGTTTCCCTGCGGGTCACAATCCACAAGTAAAACTTTTTTTTCCATTACAGCCAATGAGGCTGCTAAATTAATAGAAGTCGTCGTCTTACCGACTCCACCCTTCTGATTCGCTACAACTATTCTTTTTGACACAGGAAACCACCTTGTTCATGAGATTCCAATTTTCATGTTTCACGTGAAACATCACGCCAAAAACTGATCTAAAACATGTAAAGAAAATTAGACTGAAATTTTATTTAAATCAAGAAATCAAAAACAAAAAAGAACCTTATTTCATAACAATCACGACATAATCAGTTACAAATAGCTATAAAAAAAGATTAAAAAAATAAAATCGCTACAAAAAATTAGCTGATCATCATAAACAAAAAAAGGCCGCTGATAACAGCGGCCATAAAAATCAAACTAAAAAAAGAAAAAACTAAACGTTGTAGTACTCTTTATACCATGCAACAAACTTAGCAATTCCTTCTTCAATTGTGGTGCAAGGTTTAAAGCCTACATCCTTAACAAGATCATCAACATTAGCATATGTGCAAGGTACATCCCCTGCTTGCAAAGGCATCATATTTTTAATTGCTTTCTTGCCGAGGCATTCTTCAAGAACTTCAATATAACGCATAAGCTCTGTAGGCTGATTGTTACCGATATTATAAATTCTAAATGGAGCTGGGCTTGTACAAGGATCTGGAGCGTCCCCGGACCAGTCAGGATTTGGCTGAGCTGTATTCTTAAGAACTCTTACAACCCCTTCAACAATGTCATCAATGTAAGTAAAGTCACGAAGCATTTTTCCGTGGTTAAAAACATTGATAGGCTCATCATTCACAATGGCTTTAGTAAAGAGGAACAAAGCCATATCTGGTCTTCCCCAAGGTCCGTAGACAGTAAAAAATCTAAGCCCTGTTGTTGGGATATTGAAAAGGTGGCTGTATGAATGAGCCATCAATTCATTAGACTTCTTAGTTGCGGCGTACATAGATATCGGATGGTCAACGTTATCATGAGTACTGAACGGCATGCTGGTGTTAAGTCCATAAACAGAACTTGAAGAAGCGTAGGCAAGGTGCTTAACGCCGTTGTGTCTACATCCTTCAAGAATATTCATAAAACCAACAACATTAGAATCAATGTATGCCTGAGGATTTTCAAGGGAATAGCGAACACCTGCCTGAGCGGCAAGGTTAACAACATGTGTGAACTGATGATCAGCAAACAATTTAGCCATAGCTTCTCTATCAGCCATGTCCAAATAAGCAAATGTGAACTTTTCGTGATTTTCTATTTGCTTAAGGCGGTTCTTTTTGACCTGAACGTCATAATAATCATTTAAGATATCAAGACCGACTACTTCATGACCTTCTGATAGAAGGCGTTTAGAAAGGTGGAAGCCGATAAATCCGGCTGCTCCGGTTACAAGAACTTTCATTCTTCGTTACTCTCTTGGATGTTTTTTTTGATTAACTCCCCACTGCTGGCACCCTGTGCCAACATCCTCATCAAATCAAGGGGAAGCGGGATTATAGTAGAAGATTTACCCTCAGCAGACATCTCACGGAGTGTCTGTAGGTACCTGAGTTGCAAAGCTTCAGGGTGAGCTGAAATAATTTTAGCGGCCTGCGTAAGTTTTTCCGCGGCCTGAAATTCACCCAATGCATTAATGACTTTGGCTCGACGTTCACGTTCAGCCTCAGCCTGCTTGGCCATAGCCCTCTGCATTTCCTGCGGAAGATCTACATATTTAAGTTCAACAGTACTTACTTTAATTCCCCAAGGGTCTGTATGAATATCCAGAATTTCCTGAATCTCACCATTAATTTTTTCCCTTTGAGAAAGGATATCGTCAAGCTCGACGCCTCCACATACGCTACGCAAGGTGGTTTGGGCAAGCTGAGAAGTGGCAAACATAAAATCCTCAATTTCCAAGATAGCTTTAGTCGGGTCAGTAACTCTAAAATAAATAACTGCATTAACTTTAATACTGACATTATCTTTAGTTATGACGTCCTGACTTGGCACATCAAGTGTCATAATTCTAAGCGAGACACGTACCATTTTATCAATAATAGGAATCAAAATGATAAGCCCTGGTCCTTTAGAATTGATAACTCTACCGAGCCTGAAAATGACACCGCGCTCATATTCATTTAAAACTTTAAGAGAAGTTATAAGAAAGAAAACCAGAAAAAGAATTGCAGGTACCATATAAGTCATAACAGTCCTCCGTTAATCAAAGTTAAAATCAAGATATTCGAGTCACTGTCAAAGTTAATCCTTCAGCACTTATTACTTTTACTTTTGATCCCAATTCTAAACCAGCACCATCAGCATTAACTGCATTCCAAATTTCACCACGAACTCTGACTTTTAATTTATTATTAAAAGTGCGAAAAACTTCACCTTCTAAACCAACCATACCCTGCATACCAACCGCAGGTTTACGAGAATGAGCCTTTGCTACAAGAAACACAACTACAACGGCAAAAACAGAAAAAGATAAAACTGTACCGATAATTGACCCTAGCGGTATCTGTTGCACTTCTCCTCCTTTGAATAGCACCAATGAGCCGACAAAAAGACTTATTGCAGCGGCAACGCTGAGCAAGCCGTAACTTGTTACAAATATTTCCAAAATAAACAGAATACCGCCCAAAAGCATTAAAAGCAGCCCTGCCGCATTGGTAGGAAGAATAGACATAGCATAAAAGGCAGTAACGAGACAAAAACCTCCGACAACACCTGGAAGGATGACTCCTGGCGTAACCAACTCAAAAAATATTCCAAGAATTCCAGCTATCAACAAATAGTAAGCGACCTGCGGGTCAAGTAGCCACGAAAGGACAGAATAACTTAGGCCGTTTTCGTAATCAACAAGTGTAAACCCGTCCTTAGAAAATTTAACGTTCTGACCATTTATAAGGATACCCTTTGCGCCTAGCTGTTCAAAAAAATCATAAGGAGAAACAGCTATAAAATCGACAACGTTTAGCGTGACCGCTTCTTGAGCATCAAGACTTGCCCCCTTACTTACTGAATCAACGTACCAGTTGATATTCCTGCCTCTTTTACGAGCAACTCCCTTGATCAGACTGGTTAAATCATTTGTCACTTTTTTGTTCATGGCCTCTGGCAGATCATCACCGGATGATGACACTGGAGAAGCAGCACCGACAGTCGTACTTGGAGCCATAGCAGAAACATTGGCAGCAGCAACCAAAAACGTTCCTGCAGAGGCAGCATGCGCCCCTTCAGGCCCAACCCATAAACAGATAGGAACTGGTGGATTCATCATCATTTTGACAATTTTACGCATAGAAGTTGTCAGCCCACCGGGAGTTTCAAGTCGTAATAGTATCAGATCATCTTCATCATCAACAGCCTGTTTAATAATCCCATCAAGCAGACTGACCTGAGCAGGAGTTATAGCTCCTTCCATCTGACCATATAGAACTTTTAAGGTCTCTCCAGCACAAGCTGCACCTGACATTAATATGATAATCACAAGTGTGATAATCATGCATGAACACATAGATTTGAAATATTTTATAAGAAGCATGCAAACTCTCCCTGTTTATTGCTTTCGTAATCCATCATGCTAAACAAATGTGGATAAATAAACAAAGCAAATTTAAAATGGAAGAAGTAGAAAGGATGAATAATTCAAAAATTAAAAGATGCGACAATTCATTTTGAAAAAATCTAATCTACGTAGAAATGAACATAAAATCGATACCTGCCGTTTACAGCTAAAAAAGAGGAAGCCGTAAAAGGGGAATAGAAAGAAGCTGCTGCTCTTCGGCAGGGAGAACCTTTAGTAGGTCAGGATCTTGCAAAACGACGACCTGTATCCCGTTAACATGTGCAGAGGATGCTCCGGATGGCGCATCAGGAGCAATTATTGAAAGTCCTTGTGATCCAAAACATGCAACAAATTTTACTCCATAAGACTCCACACCTTTCCAGAAAATATCAGGTCTGTTTTCAAGGCTGTTTCCATTCCAAGCGGTGCAAGGCCAAAAAGAAATAGCTCCTTTGGGAAGCCCCATGTACCCGATCAAAGACTGAAAAAGTTTACGCCTTGCAGGGTCAGCGTTACCGGAAAGATCCTGCCCCAATTGCGGATAGGTCCAAAAAATTTGCAAACGATTAGTTATACGCGAGGCAAGCTGACACCACGGATCAGGCCATGAACCGGCATCAGGATGACACATAGGTTGTGCCTGTTCCTTAACAGGTCTGGGAGGAATACGTGAAGGCTTTAAAGGCGGAGTTGACTGCTTTAGCTGGCTAGGCATCGGCGTAGCTTCAGCCCTGTTGACAGAAGAAGATTGCGGCCCATGGGTATTTGTCTGCGGAGAATTCTGATGTGACGGTCTCGGGATTTGCTGTCCGGGCAGCTGAGCACCCAAAGAAGAGGACTTCGGGCTACTACCCGTATTTATATTCTTCTGCTTCGCTGCCTGCTCAATCTGAGCAAGACCAGGCAAAGCGTCTTTAAATATAAAACTCAAGCCGTTTTGATACCACGGCCTGAGGCTTTCAAGCACATTTAATTCTGCAGAAGGAGATCCCATATTCGCCACGCTATTTCTGTTTTTGGAAGATTAGGCCATTCTTCGGTCCGGCCAGATTTATCTAAAACATAAACAGAATTTGTGGAAGACTCAAATCCTGCCCCCGGCTTATTTATAGGATTAGCAATTATCAAATCTAAATTTTTTGCCTTAAGTTTTCCGGCAGCAGCTTTTTTTATATCAGAAGTTTCGGCTGCAAAACCGATTAATTCCTGATTATGCCGTTTCATGGAGCCAATAGTTTTCAAAATATCAGGATTAGACTCAAAGCTGACAGAGAGAGATTCCTGTCCAGCTTTTTTAAATTTGCTGTCACCGTGTGGAACGGGACAAAAATCCGCAACAGCGGCAGTGAGACACCCGGTTGTACACTCAGGCCAAACATCAGTAGCGGCCTCAAACATCTGCTGGGCACTGTCAACTTTAATCACATTTATATCTTCGGGAAACCACCACTTAACAGGTCCTGAAACAACAGTGACCTTAGCTCCTCTGAGCCAAGCTGCCATCGCAATACAAGCTCCCATAAGTCCCGACGAAGGATTAGACCAGAATCTTACAGCATCCCATTTTTCGCGAGTAGGCCCAAGTGTAATCAGCACATGTTTTCCACTCATATCATCTGGTGAAACAGCTTTAAGCGAATGAGTAAAAATAGATTCCAGCGGGGCCAAGCGTCCACTCCCATGATCACCACAGGCGACATCTCCGCAATCAGGACCGATAAATTCTACCCCGCGCTTTGCAAGCAAGGCACAATTATCACGAGTAGCAGGAGCATTCCACATAGCCGGGTTCATAGCAGGAGCAACAAGTTTAGGCCCTGAAAAAGCAAGAGCCTGACAGGAGAGCATATCATCAGCTAAGCCGTTAGACATGCGTGCAAGAGTTGAAGCAGTCGCAGGGGCTATAACCATAGCATCCGCAGCCTGCCCAGGTTCAAGATGACCGAAAATTTCATCTCCAGCCGGAAACATGGAATCCCAGACTTTAAAAGCACCAAGGGCCTCAAAACTGAGGCCCTTGATAAATTCTTGTGCACCTGAAGTTAGAGTTGCGCTGACTTCTATCCCGACCTTGCGATACATTCGCAAAAGATCCAAAGACTTATAAGCTGCAACGCTTCCACAAATTCCAAGGTGAATCCGTTTTCCTAAAAAACAATCAAAACTTAGATGTTCATTCATTATTTTATATTCTGCTCTTGAACCCCGCCACTATCGCGCATGGATTCAGCTTTAAGTTCAACCGCATAAATTTCAACTTCAGTGTTATATGCACCGTCAGTGATACGGATCATGCAGCTTTTGTAATCTTTATGAAAAACCAAAGTAGACATACTTGAAATTATAGAGCTTTCTTTTGTCCAATTATCTTTTGCCATCTGATTAACGAAAAAGTCGATTAGAGACTGATTTTCAACGCGCCCTTTCATTACTATCATGCCTGTCTTGAATTCTTTATTTTCATAAATAAAGGTTCTCTCAGGCACACGGCTTAGCTCATTAGGAACGGCGATATCGTCAAATTCAGTATAAGGTACAAATTCTTCATAAGTTTCACTTGCCCCGACAGCAGCAACAGCAGGTTCTTCTGAGCTTGTTGTTCTAACTCCTACACAAGCAAAAAGCTGCATAACAAATATTGAAATAATTAATAATCTTAACACATTGCGCATAGCTACTCCTTCAGTATTTAAAACAAAGTCATGTTATAATAATTACATTTAAATTAATGCCTTAAAAGATAAACTTCAACCAACTTACGCCTTATATAAAGCATAACAAAAATATCTTCTAGACTTTTTCTACATACAAGAAAGCCAAAAATAAATTGTCTCAAATAAATCTAACCGTTAAGACGTTTTATTTTATCAAGAAAATAATTTTCCATCTCTCTACGATCACGACGAAGCCTGACCAGCTCGGCTTCCATAACATCAACTTTAGTTCGCAAGCTGCTGTTTTCTTGAGCTAACTCAGAAGTAACTTCTTCAAGTTCGACATCTTTCTGTTCAAGAGCGGTAGCTCTTTCGTCGTATCCCTCGGCAATCAAACTTATGTCAAGCTGAGGAAGAGCCTTGATTTTTTTTTGACTGCGAGCAAGAAGAACAAATGCTTTTTTGAGTTTGTATATATCTTCGCGCTGTTCATCAATGATTGACTTTTGATTGGCAACAACTTCAAGTGACTTTGCCATATTCGCCATCATTTCTGAAAAAGCACCGCTAAGCTCGGCCTGAACATTCATTGAAGGCTGAGCAGCAACGGACCGTTCAGTTGAACTGACCTCAATAGTACGAGGATATTCAGAGCGAAGCATTTCCTCTATCTCAGTGGTCACCAGACCATCATTATAAAGGAAAACTATACGCTTAAAAATTTCAACTGCAGATTCTGGGTATTTTGTTACTCTGCCCATTTTTCTACAGGAAAGGTACTCCTTGAACAGCGAAGCATAACGCCTTGCCGTGGGAGCAGGAATCATAGTAATCTTGGATATTTCCGCAACTGATAACCATTTCATAGTATAATCCGTAAGTTCATGATCAACGTGAGAATAGAACGACATATTTAAACGTACAATCAAACAAAAAATGACACCTTAAAAAGAGTCATCTTACTTGTTCGAAAGATTCTTACCAGATTATCACCAATAATGAAAACTGAAAAAATGAAGAGAATTCCAAAAAATTTAAATTTAGAAAGTTACGATTTTGAATTACCGGAAGAACGCATTGCACAATGCCCTACCGAAAAAAGACACGGTTCCAAACTGATGGTTTTAGATAAAGTTACAGGTGAAACAGAACTTAAATTATTCACTGACGTTCCTGATCTTTTACCTGAAGGAGCTTTACTTGTCGCAAATAATTCAAAAGTTATCCCTGCCAGAATTTTCGGCAAGAAACCTTCTGGCGGCAAAGTTGAATTTTTACTGCTTACACCTATTCCTTTAATTGAACCAACAATTACTCCTGAAGGCAATAAAGCTATTGTTAAAGGATTGCTACGCTCCTCAAAAGCCACAAAAATAGGTAGCGAAGTAATATTCGACTGCTCAATGAAGCTTACTGTTTTAGGTAAAGGACAATTCGGGCTTTCAGAAGTCGAAATTGAATGGGAAGGAAGTTTAAAAGAAATATTTGAAACTTGCGGGAAAATTCCACTCCCCCCATATATAAGACGTGCAGCCGATGAAAGTGATTCCACAAGATACCAAACACTATATGCCTGTGACGATAAAGCCGGATCAGTTGCCGCTCCGACAGCAGGTCTTCATTTTTCAAAAGAAATTGAAGACAGACTGCGTGAGAAAAATATAGAAAAAGTGGAAGTCACTTTATATGTAGGGTACGGGACCTTCAGCCCTGTAAGGACCACAGACATCCGCGAACATGAAATGCATAGCGAGTACATTGAAATTCCTGACGCAACAGCCCGCGCAATTCAAAAAGCTAAAGATGAAGGCCGTCCTGTAATTGCAGTCGGCACAACTTCTGCCAGAACACTTGAAGGATCTTTTCAAAAGACAGGTGCAATCTGTGAATTTAAGGGGGAAACAAATATTTTTATCTACCCCGGTTATGAATTTAAAGTTGTAGATCGCATGATAACTAATTTTCACTTACCGGAATCTTCTCTTGTTATTATGATCTCAGCCCTTGCAGGCAGGGATAACGTCTTGAATGCATATCAAAAAGCTATAGAGAATAAATTCAGATTTTTTTCTTATGGTGATTCGATGTACATCAAGTAAAATGAGCTAAAAATACTCCAAAAGTTTGCACCCAACTTAATTTCATTATACGCTCCTAATTAATAATCAGCTTATACTATAGGCTGGTCAAAATTATTAAAGTCCGTAGTGGTTTACAGCCCGTTTAATCACGGGCTTTTCTATCACGGTAACAGGAGTTCAGGATGTCCCGAGTTGAATTTTTGGAAGAACAGTGTAAAGGGTGCCTTCTTTGCACTGTTGCCTGTCCAAAGCAAATTATAAGGCAATCCGACCGTTTCAATCAGCACGGCTACAAAGTAGCAGAAGTTCCGGCTGAAGACATGGATAAGTGTACAGGATGTACTTCCTGTGCTCTTATGTGTCCTGACGTGGCCATCCGCGTCTACAGGACCCCAAAAGCCAAAGGAGCAGAGTAAATGTCAAAAAACGGTGAAAAACTTTTTATCAAAGGCAATGAGGCCATTGCCCGCGGAGCTATAGCCGCAGGGCTCAAATGCTACTTTGGCTACCCCATTACTCCGCAGAACGATATCCCTGAATATATGTCAGCAGCGTTGCCTGCTGTAGGCGGTGAATTTGTACAGGCTGAAAGTGAAGTCGCAGCTGCAAACATGCTTATTGGTGCAGCGGCATGCGGTGTCAGGAGTATGACATCATCGTCAAGCCCTGGCATATCATTGAAGCAGGAAGCCATTTCTTATCTGGCAGGAAGCCAATTACCTACCGTGATAGTCAATATGAACCGAGGTGGACCGGGTCTTGGAGACATCGGCCCAAGTCAAGGAGACTATTTTCAAGCCGTAAAAGGCGGCGGGCACGGTGACTACAGAGTCTTAGTATTGGCACCGGGAACATGTCAGGAAGCATACGATTTAGTAATCAAAGCATTTGATCTTGCATTTAAATACCGTAATCCTGTCATGATTTTAGGTGATGCCATTCTTGGACAGATGAAAGAACCAGTCAGCCCATGGACCCCTGAAAAAATAGATGAAAATGAAGGCCATGATTGGCGTCTCTGTGGGGCAAAAGGACGAAAAGGTCGTATACTTAAATCTTTATTCCTCAGTGAAGGCTCTTTAGCCGCCCACCATGAACATCTGCAAAATAAATATGCAGACATGGCAGAATTCACTCAACAGGAAGAATATCAAATTGATGATGCCGAGCTTGTTGTGGTGGCCTACGGTTCCATCGGCAGAATAGTGAAAAGCACCATCAAAAAGCTCAGAAACAATGGACATAAAGTTGGTTTATTTAGACCTATTACACTTTATCCGTTCCCTTCCGGTGATCTTAAGAAACTTGCTGAACAAGGTAAGAAGTTCCTAACGATTGAACATAACCTTGGGCAGATGGTTGAAGATGTCCGCCTTTCAATCCGCACTATTACGGATTCTGACTTCTTCGGATTCCTGCCTGGCAACCTCCCCACTCCCGATGACTTCGAGGAGCCAATCCTCAAAAGTCTTGGAGGCAAATAGATATGAGTGAACAAGAAATCCTCGCATTCGACAAAGCCGATGCACTTGTAGATATCCCGACACACTACTGTCCAGGCTGTCAGCACGGTGTAACGCAAAGACTGGCAGGAGAACTTCTTAGCGAAATGGGGCTTACCGAGAACACTCTTCTCATTACCGCTATCGGCTGTTCTGTATTCCTTTATAACTACCTGAATGTCGATAGTGTTGAAGCTCCTCACGGACGCGCTCCTGCAGTTGCAACAGGTGCTAAAAGGGCACGCCCAGACAAATTTGTTCTTTCCTATCAGGGAGACGGAGATCTAGCTTCAATCGGTATGGCTGAAATTATGCACTGCGCAAATCGCGGAGAGAACATTTCAATCATCTTCGTAAACAACACTGTTTACGGAATGACTGGTGGACAGATGGCTCCGACTACAATGGTTGGCCAAAAGACTACAACATCACCTGCCGGACGTAATGCCAGTAAAGAAGGTATGCCTATCCGCATGGCTGAAATAATAGGCCAACTTGGTGGAACAGCTTTTTCCGCACGTGTAGCTTTGAATAATGTTAAAAATATCCGTAAAGCCAAAAAAGCTATGAAAAAAGCTTTTGAAGTTCAACAGAAAGAACTTGGATTCGGATTTATAGAACTTCTGGCAACCTGCCCGACAAACTGGAGAATGACTCCTATTAAAGCTAACGAAAGGATCGAAGAAGAACTGATTCCTTACTTTCCGCTTGGAGTTTTTAAAGATTTAACAGTGGAAACGGAGGGTTAACCAGATGAGCAAGTATATTGACAGCATTATTGCCGGATTCGGCGGACAGGGTGTCATGCTTATCGGCAATCTGTTGGCGTATGCGGGTATGAATGCCGGCCTTAATGTAACTTACATCCCTGTATACGGACCTGAAATGCGCGGCGGAACAGCCAACTGCACAGTTGTTCTTTCTGAAGAAGAGATTGGATCTCCAATCATCCGCAGTCCACACAGTCTGATTGCTATGAACCGCCCTTCACTTGATAAATTCCAGCCTAGGCTCATGGACGGTGGAATCCAGATTATAAACTCATCTCTGATTGATAAAGAACTAGTTGAGACTGAGCGTGTCAAATCATACCTTGTTCCTGCTAACGATATTGCTGACAAACTAGGCAATAGCCGCATGGCAAATATGGTAGCCCTTGGAGCATTCATTAAAGCAAGTGGAATTATTGACCTTACGGCTGTTATTGAAAGCCTGCCGAATGTAATTTCAGCTCACTACAGCCATCTGATACCCAAAAATGCTGAAGCCCTACAAGCCGGAGCGAACACTGTTGCTTAATTAAAAAAATCGCAGTAATCATAAAGGCTATCAAGGCCCGGATAGAAAGGCTTTATGCACATCTATCCGGGCTTTCTATTCATCTAAGGAGCCAAAAATGAACGTTTTGAAGCCCGAAAAACTTTTCGGAATAATCGGCTACCCCCTTGGGCACTCAATGAGCCCACTTCTACATAACTGGGGTTTTGCACTAAAAGACATAAAAGCTGTATATATGGCATGGCCTACTGCTCCAGAAAAGATAGCAGACTTTATGAATGCATTTAAAACCCTCCCAATTTCAGGAGCAAGCGTTACCATTCCGCACAAAATTTCTGTAATGGACTACATTGATGAGCTGACTACGCGCGCAAAGGGCGTTGGAGCTGTGAACACTCTATACTGGGAACAAGATAAACTGATTGGTGATAATACCGATACGGCTGGATGCTCAGAGCCTCTCAGACCACACTGTGATCACGTTAAAAAAGCTTTACTTCTAGGCGCAGGCGGAGCATCACGCGCAGCAATCGTAGGACTAAAAACACTGCAAATAAGAGAAATTGTTATTACAAACAGAACAAAATCCAAAGCTGATAAACTAGCTGAAGAATTTGGAATATCATGTGTAGATTGGAATAAAAGAGGCAATGAACATTATGATCTCATCATAAATTCAACCTCGCTTGGAATGTCAGGTGACAAGCAAAAAATCAACCCCATGATCATGGATAATGTTGATGAAAAAACGATTGTCTACGATCTAATCTACAATCCTCTTGAAACTGTTCTTCTTAAAGAAGCTAAAGAAAAAGGTTGTAAAACACTCAGCGGAATTGAAATGTTTTTACATCAGGGCTTAGCGCAGTTTAAAATTTGGACAGGACATGACTTAGATGAATTAAGAGCCAGAAAAATTTTACTCGAGCATTTGTAAGTTTACTTAAAGTATAAAAAAAGCCCGTTGCAGCTACTGCAACGGGCTTTTTTAATGAACTAAATATCAGACTTTACTGAACGTAAACCTTGATTCTGTCACCTGGTCTAATAATACTTTTAGAATTAAGTCTGTTCCATTTCATGAGTGAAGAAACCTTAACCCCAAAGCGGCGAGCTATTCCGTATAAATTATCACCGCGCCTTACTTTATATTTTACTAGCTGATTATTAACATTTTCAGCCTTAGCATTAGAAATCTTTGTTCTCCGAGCTGAATTATCGGGAATGTATAATTTTTGTCCTATCTTAAGTCTTGATGAACGCAAACCGTTTGAACGCTTAAGAGTATTTACACTTACACGGTAACGACTGGCGATATCCCATAAGGTGTCTCCGCTGCGTACTTTATAATTTGCCCTATTCTGGGCTGTACGACGAGTTTTTGTAACTGCACGTGTGTCAAAACGATTTGATGAGCCTCTTCCCGGAATCATTACAAACTGGCCGGGCTTAATCAAATTTGATTTCCGATTGTTCACACTTTTAAGAACTGCCACTGGTACATGATATCTATGACCAATACGATTCCATGAATCGCCGCGACGAATTTTGTAACGTTTATAACCGGCAAAAGGCCTTGAACGAGGGCTTTCAAGATAGCTTGAAGCCTTCGCCATTAATCTAAGCGGTAAATATGCATTTGTAACAGCATCAGGAGGACTGACTTGTCTGCGGAAATGAGGATTCAACTTGTGAAAATCACTCCACTTCATATTACAGGACTTTGCAAGGGCAAGTAAATCTGTTCCACCGGGAACTTTAATAGTCTCAACTTGCAAACCGTTTTCCCAATTAATTTTCTCAAATCCAAGTGGTTCGAGATTTTTAAATATTTTAGAAATAGCGATAAATTTAGGAACGTAATTTTTAGTTTCAGCTCTCAATCTATATCTTCTGCTGAGCCTATGATTTTTTTGACTAAGATCAAAAAAGTCCTCTGCTCCGGTTTTTTTAAGTGCCCTGCCGATTTTACCTTCCCCGGCATTGTATGCAGCAAGTGCCAAATACCAATCACCGAACATTCCATGAAGAACTTTTAAATATTCAACTGCTGCAAGTGTAGCTTTATGAGGGTCTCTGCGCTCATCAACCCACCAGTCGACTCTGAGTCCATATTTACGCCCTGTATAAGGCATAAATTGCCACATCCCAGCGGCGCCAACTCTTGAATAAGCCATGGAGTTATACCCGCTTTCAGCGAAAGGAAGCATCGCAAGATCCTGTGGCATATTATTCTGAGAGAGAACTTCGCGAACATATGGCAAAAATGGTTCAGCCCGTTTAAGCCAGTTAGTGAAAGTTTTACGGGCCTTATGTGTAAAATACCCAAAATGCTGCTGTACTTCTTTAGTCTCGTGAACATCAAGGTCAAAATTTATTCCACAACTGCTGGAAAGCAACGCTTTCTGTTCTTCAGGTGTCAATTCTTGAGGTTCAGCAGGAACAGCTTCAAGCTCAGGATCAAGAGTTTCAACTCCTGCATCAGTATAATCAGCCTCGACAGTACTATTATCAGATAAAATAACTTCAGATTGTGAGTCCGGAGTTACAGTTTTATGCGCACAGCCTGTAAAAAAAATAAAAAGAGCTAGTAGCGCAACGAAACGAAATAATTTCGGGCTATTCATAGTCTGCTCCACCTTTGAGTTATATATGCTATTTATATCCATAAATTTTCTAGAAAAACTATAGGTTTTAATTAGTTAGTTAAGCTTAAAGATATTTAAATGTTTAAAAATAAAGAATTTTTAGCTATTTTTAGGGTCAAGATTAAACATTAGTAGAGCTATACTAAAGTTTGAATGTTTGCAATAGCAAAACAAAAAGATTAAAGACTCCGAAATGGCTCAACAGTGAGCATTTGCGCTCTTTTTCAGAGGTTTCAGGACCATACATGCTAAACTGAAATTATAGCCACTTCACACTCAAAATTTAATTCTTATTTTTTTGATAATTAATACGGCTAAATAGACAAATACCATTTTTTTGTTCATTTACCTTGATCAATCAGGTAAAAACCAGTGAATACACTCTCAACTATAACTGTCACAAAATAATATTTTCGTAAGACAAGGTAATTTTAATGAAAAACAACTCACAAGAAGATGAAAACTCCATCATTGTAGGCCGTAAACCTGTTCAGGAGCTGCTTTTGAGCGATCCTACGAGCATTGACATGCTTTATGTCCAAAAAGGCCGTCAGGACAAAAATTTCGAAAGAACAATTGAAAGATGTAAAAAATTCGGCATCAAATATAAAATTGCAGACAAAGAAGAGTTAGCACGTGTATTTTCGGGAAATCATCAAGGGATAATCGCAAAAGTCGCTGCACTGTCATTTATAGATTTCGATGAACTGATTGCAGATATGGCCGAAGCCCCGCTTCAACTTATTGTTGTACTTGATCAGGTTCAAGATCCCGGCAACGTAGGAACACTTGCCAGAACTTTATATTCCTTAGGCGGAGCTGGACTTGTTGTTGCCCGCCACGGCGCAGCATTTCTCGGACCAGGTGCCGTAAAAGCAAGTGCAGGCGCTTTAACAAAATTACCTATTGCCAGAGTTTCAAATATATCTCAGGCATTGGATAAAGCTCTTGATATGGGCATAAACATTTATGGAGCAGGACTGGCTGACGATTCAAACCCAGTATATGATGTAAAACTTGCAGGTCCTGCAATATTGGTTCTCGGTAACGAGGAAAAAGGAATCAGACTTGGTGTTGAAAAACGTTGCCAGGAACTGATTCACATACCTTTCAAGCGTGAATTCGACTCGCTTAACGTTGCACAGGCAGGAGCAATACTCATCAGCGAATTTTCTAGAAATTTAATTTAATAAACTCCGCTTTATAAATTAAAAAGACCTTGGAGCTGTTAGTTCCAAAGTCTTTATTTATATCATATTAAGCTAAAAAATCATCGTATATAATTAGGAAGATTTAAAAAGATATTACGTGTAAAATCGATCATTTTGTCCATGATCCACGGAAATGCTATAAGCAGAGCAATAAACATTGATACTATTTTCGGGACAAAAGTAAGCGTCATTTCCTGAATCTGCGTTGCGGCCTGAATAATACTTACAAAAATACCTACAACCAAACCGACCCCAAGCATCGGCAACGCCAGCGTAAGGGATAATTCAATTGACTGTCTTGCGAATCCGATAACGAATTCAGGGGTCATAACTATCTCCGTATATTAACAAACCACTTCAAGGTCACACCACTCCCTCAAAAAAATAACTACTTCGTCACTTAAAAGTATTCACAAGCGAACCAGTTAGCAGGGACCACCCGTCGACCATAATAAACAAAAGAATCTTAAATGGTAATGAAACCATTGCAGGCGGCAGCATCATCATCCCCATAGCCAGCAGAATACTGGCAATAACCATATCCAAAATCAAAAACGGTACATAAATCAAAAATCCGATGGTAAACCCGGTCTTAAGCTCACTGATTGTATAAGCAGCAACCAAAAGCATGGTATTAACATCCTCTTTCGTTTTAGGTCTTACTTCACCTGTTATGGAATAGAAAATTGAAAGATCCTTTTCTCTGGTATGCTTAAATAGAAACTTTCTAGCTGGAATCTGAGCTCTGTTCAGAGCCTCTTTGAAGCCGATTTCTTCGTTAAGATACGGCTGTAATGCTGTGTTATTTATAGCTTTACCTGTAGGCATCATTATTACTACAGTCATAAAAATTGCGAGACTTGCAAGGATCTGGTTAGGCGGCATCTGCTGCGTACCCATAGCCTGTCTCAAAAAATGAAAGACAATAATAATTCTTGTAAAAGAAGTCATTGTCAGGAGTATGGACGGAGCCATACCCAAAACGGTCAGTAAAAAAAGGATTTCAAGCAGACGTGAAACCTGCTCAGGCTCTTCCTGCCCTGCCGCAAGATTCAGAGTCAAAGTCGGAATGGTCTGATCCTGCGCGAAAACAACCGCAGGCAAAACCAGCAGCAATACTGCGCTAAGAGTCAGAAGAGCCGGTAGTTTCTTTTTTAAGAGCTCCGGCAAATTTTGTGTGATCCGTACCATTAACTTCGTCCCTTGCTTGAAGCAGAGTAATTCTATCCTGAGTGACACCAAGCACAAGTTCCTGACCACGATATTTAACAACTGTAATATTTTGACGAGGTCCAAGCGCAAGCCGTTCTACAACCTGCAAATCTCTTGACCGCATCGGGGAAAAAGTTCCACCGAGATTAAGACGCCGCATAATATAAAAAACCAGCAGCAGCATTGCCAGAATAAAAAACAGTGCTCCGGACATTTTAAGGACGGAACTGAATCCAACCTCTGGAGGAGCCATTGCTAGCGGCATTGTAGCGTTAAGCAAGATGTTTAACCCTTTCAATAGGACTAATAATATCAGTAAGCCTGATGCCGAATTTTTCGTTAATTACAACGGCTTCGCCTCTAGCAACCAGCTTTCCGTTCACATAAATTTCAAGAGGCTCACCTGCAAGCTTGGTAAGTTCCACAACAGAGCCTGTTCCAAGCTGCAACAGCTCATTAATAAGCATTTTTGTCCGGCCAAGTTCAGCTGAAACATCAAGTGGAATATCTAAAATAAAATCTAAATCTCGTCTTGATCCGTCATGACGTGGATTTTTTGCTTCACTTGTAAAATCCTTAAAATCAGCATCCCGAGTCTGAGTGCGAAGAAATTCTTGCTCTTTTTCCTTACGGATATCATCTCCAGTATCTTCAGCAAGCGCAGATGCCCATTCGTCCGCAAGCGCACCATCATCACCTGAGTTGGAGCCTGCAGCACCTTCATCATCACCCTGCTCACCTAAAGCTGCCGCCCATTCATCGGCAAGAGCATCTTCACCACCCTCATCGTCACCCTGCTCGGAAAGAGCAGAAGCCCACTCGTCAGCAAGAGCGTCATCATTACCGTCACCTGGATCTGCCCCTAAAGCATCATCGCTACTCGAATCTTCGCTTAGTGCATCAGCCCACTCCTGAGCGAGCTTATCTTGTTCAAGATCATCAGCCATAATTGCCTCAAACCTCCGGCTTAATCATTTATTGTCTGCCGAATATTTAGTGTTAAATGTCATTAACCCGACAGTACAATACAGCATTAGCAAAAAGCGTGCTACTGGATAACCATATCTGTAAAATATACCTGTAAAACTTTAGCTCCTCCCATTATCTGGTTGAGCCTGTCCACAATTTCTTTTTTAAGGAGAATCTTATTCTCCATGCTGGAAAGATCTTGAAAGGTCTTACTGGAAAGTAACAAAATGAGCGAGTCTTTAACCATAGGCTCTTTTTTATTAAGCTCAGCGACTGCTTCTTCGCTTACGACTTCAACATCAACGCCCAGCTTCAAATATCTGCGTCCGAGAGGATCGGCAAGGTTTACTACAAAAGTAGGCAAGGTCACGCTGAAACCACTTCCGGGCAAAGGTGCCGCATTAGGATCAGCAGTCTGTTCTTCAGCCTGCGTGGTTTCAGCCGCATCTTTAGGAGCTGCGGCAAAAAACTTCTTGTAAGCAAAAAAACCACCACCACCAAGAACAGCAAGAAGCAGAATAAGAATAATCCACTTCAACATACCGCCTTTTTTCTTCGACTCTTGTTCTACTTCATCGGCCATAATAATTAGCCCTCTTAAGTTTTAATAGTGCGAAATTACGAATACCCGCCCAAATGGGGAGTTGTCTTAATCAAAATCTCTACACGTCTGTTCTGGTTTCTACCTTCCGGTGTTTTATTACTAAACAACGGATACGTAGGACCATAAGCCGACACTGTAAGTCTCTGATTAGAAATACCCTGCTCAACAAAATAAGTAAGCACGGACATTGCGCGCCGCCCGGAAAGTTCAAAATTAGAAGGACTCATCCCTCCCACATCATCAGTATATCCCGAAATATTAATACCAGCAGTTGATAGATATTCAAGCACAGGAACCAGTTGATAAAGCAGAACTTTCGCATTGTCATCAAGTTCATACTTACCAAGAGGGAAAAGCATCTTGTCTGTAAGCACAAGGGCAACCCCTTCGGGTTTTGCAAGAACTTTCAGATTCTCTTCAAGTGTGGACTTATCCATTTCCGCTGGAAGGATTTCATCAGGAAATAATAAATCCTTAATCCTATTCTGCTTTTCAAGCACTTCCCAAGGACGTTCCAGCATTTCACTGACTAAAGCGACTTTGGCTGTAACCTTGCCCGCCCCTCTTTTGGAAAGAAAGCCAAGCTCCGCGGGAGTAATCGTAACTCTGGTAATAAAACTCTGATCCATAGAAGCCATGCTGAGCAAGAGCACAAAAAAAGTCAAAAGAAGCGTAACAAGATCAGAAAAGGTGACCAGCCAGGCTCCACCCGGATCAGGAAATTTTTTCTGCTTTTTTTTACCCATAATTTAAATAATTGTTACTGCTTACCTTGTTTTGGATTCACAGAATCCTTTATCGGAAAAACAAAACCGTCATAATCAAAATTACCATCACCCTTAACATTCTTCTTTGGACGATATTCTTTAAGTTCATGCTCAACAGCAGGATTTCTTGTGTCAAGCACTATATCAACCCTACGATTTTTAAGCCGCCCCTCAGGAGTATTATTGGGGTAGCGGGGATTAAATTTCCCAAAAGCTTCCATCTTAAGCATATCAGGATTCATCCCGCTCTGAACTAAATGTGAATAAACTGCCAAAACTCTGTTTAAAGAAATTTTCCAAGAAACGTCAGGAATAAGATTCTTATCTTCAACTCTGTAATCTTCGCCCAGCTCATCGCGTAAAATTGAAGTATGACCTGCAAGCAGAATAGGATTTTTTACACGCTTTAAAATCGGGAAAATGGTGTCTAGCATTCTTAGCCCCTTACCGGAAAGCTGAGAACTGTCAGGTGCGAACAGAACATCACCGCCGATAGAAATAATCTGAACAAACCTATTAGACTCAAACCGCAGATCATCGTCTGCAAACTCCCAGAGCAGGGGTTTCACAAGCTCAAGATCATTTTTTACTTCAAGCGGACCTACTTCGATAGTCCTGCGTGTATCTTGCGTAGAAAGGACGTCATAACCCTGAGTTCCAAACCCGAATGTCCCAATAATCGACCCGAGAACTATCAGCTTTCTCCGTTCATCAACAACTGACATACTTACCAAAAGCACAAAAAAAGTAAGCATCAGTGTCATAAGATCACTGAATGTTATAAGCCAGAGCGGCTGCCCTTCAGGTGGTACAGGTTTTTTCTCTCTCCCCATTAAGCCCTCGGTCAAAGTTCAGAAAAAAATTAATCAACAACTCTGCGAATTTTAGGAGGAAGAAAACTATTGAGCTTTTCTTCAATAATTTTAGGATTTTCTCCTTTAGAAATTGAAATAATCCCTTCCATAACCATTTCACGCAAGAGGACTTCCTCTTTACTACGGGTTTTAAGCTTACCGGACATAGGAGTGAACACAAGGTTAGCCAGAATAGCTCCGTAAAGCGTGGTGAGCAAAGCAACAGCCATTGCAGGGCCAATAGAACTTGGATCACTCATAGTCTGAAGCATTTGCACCAGACCGATAACAGTTCCGATCATTCCCATTGCCGGAGCAAAATCAGCAAAAATCTTCAAGATTTCTGCTCCTGTTTCGTGCCTATTTTCAAGATACTGAATTTCCGTTTCAAGGATCTCCTGAATTACTTGAGGCTCAAGTCCGTCAACGGTCAATTGCAACCCTTTACGTAAAAAATCATCTTCTATGCTTTTAAGTGCTGGTTCGAGAGAAAGGATTCCTTCGCGACGGGCACGATTAGCAAAATCCATAAATTTGGCAATGATATCTGAAGGAGATTCAAGGTTTGAAAAGAATGTTTTTTTAATAACCCCGATAACACCAACAACGTGTCCTGCCGGATAATTAACAAGAGAAGCTCCGATTGTCCCCCCGATAACAATAAGTACAGAAGGAACAGAAATAAAAATAGCCAAAGGACTTCCGACAAGAATAGCCGCAAGCACCAGACCGAATGAAAGAACTATTCCTATTACGGTACCCAGATCCATTTAGTCCGCCTACCCGTGTGTTGTGAGACGGGAATTTAACCCGATCTCTGTCCAAAAATTCTTGTACCGACTCTGACCATTGTAGAGCCTTCCTCTATTGCAACTCTAAAGTCTCCGGTCATCCCCATAGATAACTCAGGAAGCTTAATTCCGAACAACTTTTCCATGCCTTCGGAAAGCATACGTAACCTTGCAAAATAAGGACGCGCACCTTCAGGATCTCCAAAAAACGGGGGAAGAGCCATAAGTCCAGTCAGTTTCAAATTCTCAAGCGAAGAAATATGTTCAATTAATGCAGGAACATCTTCTTCAGAAACGCCGCTTTTCTGCTCTTCTCCTGCAGTGTTAACCTGGATAAGAATATTTTGAACAACTCCAAGTGAACACGCTTTTTTATTCAAAAGTTCTGCCAGTTTAATTGAATCAACACTATGTATAGCGCAAAATCTTCCAGAAACATACTTCGCTTTTTTAGACTGAAGACCGCCTATATAATGCCAATCTATATCCAAATGAGCTAGTTCTTCCTGTTTTGCCAGAGATTCCTGCATGTAAGACTCTCCGAAACATCTCTGACCGGCTCGAAATAAAATTTCAATATCAGAAGCAGGGTGAAGTTTGGAAACGGCCATAAGTGTGACAGATCCTGGCTTTCTTCCTACCTTTGCAACCGCGTCAGCAATATCTTCATTGACCGCCGCAATATTTTCTAAAAGTTCTTTTTCCCTATTTTTCATTAACTTACTACCAACTGCATTAAACCAGTATATATTAGATTTCGGTTGTTAATTAATATTTCTTTAATAAAAAGAAAATAAAAGAACAAGAAAGCTATTAATTTACCTATCGAAAACAAAATCTTCAGGCTAATAAAAAACTTTCTCGTCTTGCGACCACACTAAACAGGCAGTCTCTTATTCTCCAAGACCGATTGATCTGAGGAATCCGACATCTTCAGTCCAGCCTTCTCTAACCTTGACCCAAAGTTCAAGCATAACCTTCTGCTCAAGCATTTCTTCTATTTCAGTACGGGACTTAATACCTATTTTCTTAAGGTTTTGACCACCCTTACCAATGATCATTCCCTTATGATTACTCTTGGTTGTGTAGATAATTGCTCCGATATTAACAAGATTCTTTTCAGGGTCTTCATTCCAAAACTCAATTTCAACAGCAGTAGAATAAGGAAGTTCCTGCTGAAGACTCATGAAAAGCTTTTCACGAATTACTTCGGCAGCCATGAAGCGCATCGGAACAGTTGAAATCTGATCCTCAGGGAACATGGGTGCTCCTTCAGGTAGTGCGGCTTTGATCTTATCAAGCAAGACATCAGCCCCGTCACCCTTACGTGCGGAAATCGGGAAAAATTCAGCATCAGGCCACATTGCCTGCGCCTTTTGCATAACCGGTAAAAGCATAGCTTTATCTTTAACTTTGTCGATTTTATTAACTGCAATGTAAACAGGACGACCAGAACCGTTAACCGGCTTGACCAAAGGTGAAAGTTCCTGCTCCATGAGGTGAGGTTTTGAGGCAAAAAAAGCTGCGTCAAACAAAACGACAATCACGTCTGAATTTGCAAGAGCATCCCAGGCAGTCTCAAGCAGAAAGCGATTCATTTTGCCGCGCAATTTATGAACACCGGGGGTATCCAAAAAAACAACCTGAGAATCATCATCGCTTAAAATTCCACTGATACGGTTACGGGTAGTCTGAGGTTTGGGAGAAACAATCGCTACTTTCTGCCCCAGATAATGATTCATAAGAGTACTTTTGCCCGCATTTGGCGGCCCTAAAAGGGCTACGAACCCAAATTTAAATTCTGACATTGATTAATCCTCATTTATTATTTCAATTCGTGTTTTTGTTAACACTTGGAATAAGATTATCTTGTTTGATTTTTAGATTTTTCGCTACTGAAAGAACTACACGAAAAAAACAGTACACGCCAATTCAGTTATCGTCAGTTATTTATAGCTGTTGATAATTATACTTTTAATAATCAAGCCCTTCCCAAGTATGCTCGGAAAGGGCTTTTAAACACATCAATGAGTCTAGATAAAATATAGACTTTTTCTAGATTAGAATAAAACACTTATAAAACAGGAAGATAAACTCTACTCATCTTCTTGAGTATAACCGCATCCTTTTTCAGGGCAGGCAATGTGTGTTCCTTTTGCTTTAGTGGTCTTTTTAACAAGAACAGGGTGTCCGCATTTAGGACATGGGCCATCAATAGGCGGATACCATACTGCATAATCGCAATCTGGGTACTTATCACAGGAGTAAAATATTTTACCTCGACGTGAGCTCTTTTCAACAAGTTCACCTTCGCATCCCTCTTTCGGACATTTAACCCCGGTAGAGAATGGTTTTGCAAACTTACAATCAGGATAATTACTACATGCAATAAACCGGCTTCCTGTTCTAGCTCTCTTGATTATCAGGTCGCCCTTACAGTCAGGACATGTACCCACAACCTGCGATTCTTCTGTTTCAACAACCTTGATAACGCCGTCATCATCACGTGCAAAGTTCTTAATATTGCGACAATCAGGATAACCGGAACAACCAAGGAATTCGCCTCTGCTGGAACGCTTGATTGCCATTGGTAAGCCGCATTTTTCGCAAGTAACACCTGTGTCTTCGGCTGGCTGATCCTCTAGAATCACAATCTTGCCCTTTTCGTCACGGGTAAAATTAACAATACTTTTACAGTCTGGATAATTTGAACAGCCTAAAAATTCTCCGGTTTTTCCAAACTTGATAACCATCGGAGCAGCGCATTTTTCGCACATAATACCGGTATCCTCACCGCCACGCTTCATTTCTTTCTGCGCAACTTCAAGGGTTGGGTAAAATCCACCGGCAAAATCTTTCATCAAAGAAGTCCATTGCATTTTCCCGTCAGCTACATCATCAAGCTGCCTTTCCATTGCTGCGGTAAAACCTACATCCATAAGTTCTTTGAAATGTTCACTTAACTGATCGCTAACAACAAATCCAAGTTCAGTAGGTACAAATTTTTTCTCTTCAAGGGTCACATATTCACGATCCTGAATCGTAGAAATAATTGCAGCGTAAGTGGAAGGACGCCCAATTCCTTTTTCTTCAAGCTCACGAACAAGAGAAGCTTCGGAATAACGAGGTGGTGGCTGAGTAAACTTCTGTTCCTTATCGATCTTGTTAACCTTAAGGTCATCACCGATTTCCAATTTTGGAAGCTCAATAAGTTTTTCATCGCCAGTCTTACCTGTCACCCGCATGAAACCTGGGAAGAGGAGTCTTTCACCTTTCGAACGCCAAATAGTTTCTCCGGCTTCAACGGTCACAACCGTATCCCAGAAACGAGCTTGTGCCATTTGGGAAGCAATGAATCTATCCCAGATAAGTTTATAAACTTTATACTGATCAGCAGGCAGAAAAGCTTTTACATCTTCAGGCTGGATAGTAGCATCAACAGGTCTGACCGCTTCATGAGCATCCTGTGCGCTGCCTTTTGACTTAAAAGCTCTGGCTTTGGGCGGGTAAAACTCCTTTCCATATTTCTCAAGAATAAGTTTTTTTGCTGTGTCGCGCGCTTCATCCGCGATCCTGACGGAGTCAGTACGCATATAGGTGATAAGTGCGGTTGTACCTTTATCGCCCAGCTCAACCCCTTCATAAAGTCTTTGAGCAACAGTCATAGTACGCTTGGCGGAATATCCAAGCCTACGGTTAGCATCCTGCTGAAGGGTGGAAGTTATATATGGAGGAAGCGGGTTACGCTTGCGCTCTTTTTCAGTAAGGTCGGTAATTTTAAACGGAACATCCTTAACGGACTTTTCAAGATCTTCAGCTTCTTCGGCGGAACCGATTACAGCTTTTTTACCTTTTATCTTCCAAAGGTCGGCACTGAACGGCGGAGGATTCTTCCCTTCAAGCTCAGCTTTAAAGAGCCAGTATTCTTCAGGTATAAATAGGCGCCTCTCTTTTTCGCGCTCTACTACAATCTTAAGTGCAACGGATTGCACCCTTCCTGCTGAAATACCGCGCTTAACTTTCTTCCATAGAATAGGAGAAATTTTATAACCCACAAGGCGATCAAGAATTCGGCGAGCCTGCTGCGAATCAAAGAGCTGCTCATTAAGCGGAACCGGATGCTCAAGAGCCTCTTTAACGGCGCGGGCTGTAATTTCGTTAAACTGAATACGGCTTATATTTTGATTTACGTCTTTAAGAATGGCCGCAACATGCCATCCGATAGCCTCTCCCTCGCGGTCAGGGTCAGGAGCCAAATAGACGTGGTCAGCTGTAGCTGCCGCTTTCTTCAATTTATTAACTACATCCTCTTTACCGGGGATGACCTGATACTGAGGTGTAAAATCACCACCCTCATCAACACCAAGCTTGTTTTTAGGCAAATCTCGAATGTGACCGACTGATGCGGCCACCTGATAATTTTTACCAAGAAACTTGCTGATGGTCTTTACCTTTGCTGGGGACTCGACGATAATAAGATCTTTGCTCATAGTTTGGTGCCTATAACCATCAAGAGGACACTATGCAACCATAAAAACAGCATAGAAGCAGCTTTCACTCCTTAAAAACAGAGGAAAACACGCCCTCTCATTATTATTAAACCCTGTAATAATCAGGAAGAAATAAGTTTTTTAAGCTCAGATAATCTGGCTAATAATTTTTTTGCATCATCAGACTCACGGGCAGACAATTCAAGTTCCTTTGCGACCACACTTACATCGGAGAAACCGAAAGTTCTTGCCGAACCGGCAAGGGCATGAGCTCCTTTGTACAATTTTTCAAGAGCAATTTTGCTGCCGGATGAAAGATATTCAGACAAAAAATCTTCTAAAGCTTCAACCCGGTCGCCAAGATCAGCTCCATAACGCTTATTAAGTTCTGCCAGTTTTTTTTCTAGTTCATTCACGCTTTTTGCCGCCTAATGTACAGTAAAAGTTGCAGAGAGTTGTAGATCAATTACTGAGCTGGATATTTTGTTTACGCTCTTTACGCTTTTCTTTCCACTCAATAAAACCCATTAACAAATCCCACTCAACGGGAATGATGAACAAAGTCAAGAAAGTCGCGGTACATAGCCCCGTCACAAAAGTTGAAGCCATTGCTCCCCATACAAGCGAGTATGAAGGAAAACCTATCGCCATAGGCAACAACCCAAGGGTTGTAGTCAAAGTTGTCAACAAAATCGGCCTAAGCCTTATTCTGACTCCTTCGCGCAGGGCTTCTTTACGTTTCATTCCTCTTAAATAAAGCTTGTTCATAAAATCGAGTAAGACCAGAGAATCATTAACAACAACACCTGTGACTCCAACCGTTGCGATGAAGCTGTTCACCGTAAAAATTGTTTGAGACAAGAATGTTCCAAGAATAACTCCAGTCAGTGAAAAAACAACAGCGGAAAGAATGATTACCGGCTGCAAATACGATTTAAACTGCGTCGCCAGAATAAGATAAATTATCAAAATAGCTGTGAAAAAGGCATAAAGCAACGAAGTGTAAGACTTTCTGGTTGATTCATATTCTCCAGAAAAGTTGATCGAAGCACCGGGGTAATTATTACGTACGGACTCATAAAATTTTTTAACTCTGTTTACGGCAATAGCCGGAGAAAGCTTTGATCCGGATTTAATATTAGCTGTAATAGTCACAGCGCGCTGAGTCATAAATCTGTTAAACTGCCCTGGTTCCATATAAATTGAAACCTTGCATAAATCACTTAGACGAATAGGGCTTTCATTATGTTCAAGTACCGGAATACTGAGAGCATCTTCAGGCGAATTTAAAAATTCAGGATCAATCTTTAAGCGCAGGTCTACATCCTCGTCAGCAAGTCTGAATTTACCTACGAAGCGACCGTCTAAAACTGATCCTGAAAGACTTGCAACCTGCTTAGGAGTAAGTCCATATTCTGAAATACGTTCATTTATGGGTAAAAATCTAAATATTCTATTAGGAGTACCTTCATCCTTGCTTAGGTTAACAAGTTGTAGCCCTAATTCATTATTCTTTTTTATAAAGTCAAGAATCTTCGCAGTCAGACCCTGCACAGCAATATGATCAGACCCGAGTATCCTTATATTTAAATCCTTCCCGGCAGGAGGACCGTCTTTTTCAGGCCGGACATGAATAGTCCAGCCATCCCCACCGAATTTCTTAATAGCTTTACGTATATAATCAAGATGAGTTCCCGGATCATTATTAGGAGCATCAGCAAAAACCTGTTTATCTTTTGCCGGCAATTCTACAACAATATTTCCCAGATTACTTCCGTACATCATTTCATAGTCTTCGCTAAAGTAGAATCCAGCAAAAGCAGTGGCAGATGTAGACATGCTCGGCCCCATTTTTTCAATGAATACTGATATTCTTTTCAACTTATCAGAAGTGACTTCAATGGAGGTTGCCACTGGGCCTTCCAATTCAATATAATACAAACTGTAATCGTCAGGGTAAAACTTAATTTTAATGAGCGGAATAGCTCCTGAGATGGAAACGACTAAAATGGCTATTGCAAGAACGAAAGCACCGAAAACGACAGTTAACGATGTAAAACGAAAACGCATGACAAATGAAAGAAGTTTATCCGTCCAGCGTCTTAAGACTCTCATAAAAAAAGGTTCATGGGCTAATTTATCACCAGCCTCAGAAAGTTTTTCTGCCCCGGGCCAATCCAGAAAATGAGAAGGAAGGATCAGCAGGCTTTCAATCAAAGAAGCAATCAATGCAAAAGTTATCGCTTTGGGGACCTGAGCAAAAAATTCACCGGTCGAACCTGTCATAATAAGCATCGGCAAAAAGGCCGCAACAGTAGTTCCCGTTGCCGAAATAACAGGCCAAAAGACCTCGGAAGTTCCGTCTATGACAGCATTACGTACACTTTTACCTTCCTGAACATGACGAAAGATATTTTCAACAACTACGATTGCGTCATCAACAATAATCCCGCTCACCAAAACAAATGAAAAAAGTGTTATCTGATTAAGAGAATTACCGGTAAGGCGCATAATTATCATGGTCACGAGAAAGGCAAAAGGCACCCCTATGGTCGTCAACATTGCGTTGCGAAATCCCATAACCAGATAAATAATCACAAATACCAGCGCAATCCCCACAAGCAGATTGAGACCGAGCGTTTTCATAGCCTCATCAATATGGATTCGCTGGTCATTAGTCAGGACCAGTTTAACCCCTTCCCGCTCCAAAGCCTCTTTAAATGATGCGGCTATAACTTCAACATCTTCTGCAATGGTAACGGCATTTCCATCCTGCGTTTTAACAATCTTAAGAGTCACGGCATTTTGTCCGTTGACGGAAGTGATAACCTGCGGATCACGGTACGAAACTCGCGCATCACTCATAACATCGCCGATTGTTACGAATGATCCATCACCATCCATGCGAATAATTGTTGCCGCTATTTCCTCTCTGGTACGATAACGTTCATCAACAACAATTACATACTCTCCGTTATTTGAAATAAAATCTCCGGCAGGAATAGAAATATTAGCATCTTCCAAAGCTCTGGCTGCGTCTTCGAAAGTGACTTTTGCGCGGATTAATTTTTTAGGGTCAAGGTTAACATGAAATTCACGAACATATTCGCCCTCAATATCAACTTGATTAACGCCGGGGATTTTTCGAAGCGGAACTTTCATTTCATCCGCCATCATCGAAAGAGCACGGTTTGCCCTGTCACCGACAAGACACACTCTGATAGCAGGTAACCATTCGTTTACATTAAGTTCAGTGAAAGCTGGCGGGTCCATATCTTTGGGCAGGTCATTCTGAATAGAAAGGACTCTGAAGCGGAGTTCGTCATAACTTTTCTGGTAATCAGTATCATCAATAAATTTTACAAGAATACTGGCACGTTCACGAAAAGAGCGTGAGCGTATGTACTCGACGTTCTCCAGATCATCAAGCGCATCTTCAATCTTCTTTGTTACTAGAGCCTCAACGTCTGAGGGTGAAGCACCCGGCAAGAATCCCGTGATCACGACCTTACCCATGTGAACATTAGGATAACGCTCAACAGGCAAATCATAAGCACAATAAATCCCGACGATCATAAGCACTACAAAAATTATATTGATAAAAACCGTCTGCTTCAAAGTAAACCGCATAAGTCCTTTCATGCAAAGGCTCCTTGACTGATTGCAACTGTCTTACAGTAAACTGAAATAATAGAAATATTCATTGATTAACTTACAGGACTACGGCTTCAGCAAAAACTTTTGACCAGCTTTTACTGCCCTTGATGAAACACGAAGTTTTCCATCTTCTGTTTTACCAAGAATCAGAACCTTAACCCTCACACCGTCAGGCCTGACAAGAAAATAATCGTCATATGTTTTAACAACAGCAGATGTGGGAACAATTACTGATCCTCCAGGGTCAACCATTTCAATCTTAAGCTCTGTACGAAGTCCGCCTCTGAAATTAAAATCGCCAGAACTAATCTTAAAATCAACGTCAATTTTACGTGATTCAGGATCAAAATCTGGGGAAATACGTTCAAGATTTGCTACAACAGATTTATCAATATCAGGGAGATCAAGGGTGACTTTGCCCCCCATACTGTCAATCTTCTCAAGTTCTTTTACTGTGAGGGCATACGGCACTAGAAGAGTCTTAAAATTCCCTAGTTCGGCTACTTTTTCACCTTTAGTAACCCACTCCCCAGGCTCTATGTAACGTTTGATAACTCTCCAACCTGCAGGAGCACGCAAAGTGTAACGACGTAAATGCTCCTTATTAACGTCAAGCTTAAGTTGAGTTGACCTTAGAAGGCTTTCAGCACTGTTCAAATTACGTATATGCAGATCAAGTTCGGATTGAGAGGCCGTATTCTTTTTAACCAGCTTAATATAGCGATCAGCCTCTTTATGGTAGTAATTCATATCAGACTTAAGCCTATTTATATCAGCCTTAAGCTGTGCTATTTCAAGATTGATAAACTTTGGATCAAGATTCACAAACAACCCGTTTGAACCGATTGTGTCACCTACATCGGCATGCACAGCAATACACATGGCTGACTCTTCACTCACCAAAGTCATTTCAACTCTAGGTCTAGTGAATCCGGTCAAAGAGATCATTCGCGGCGCAGCCACTGCTTCAAAAATATCAGGGGAAGAAGCCATTAGCGTTACAGGATATGCAAGATTGATCAACGTAAGCAGTATAAAAGAAAGTAAGAAATCAACACAGCTACTTTTTATCTTCATCAAACTTCGCCTTTCTCATTTTTTCCCGCTCAATTTGAGGGATTGTTATAAAACAAAGAACATTTTCAAAAACAGAATCAATATCAATATCAGGCAGCGAGCTTTTCAACCTGCCAGTCATCGTCAATGATGCCAGACCGTGAACGCAGGCCCACAAAGCGGCCACAGTAGTATCAACTGAAACATCGCCAAGCACTCCTGTTTCAATACATTCGCGGACAGTTTCTTTAAAATTTAAGAAAGATTGCTGAGGTTTTCCTGCCCATTTTTCAGGATCACAAAAAGAAGGCGCAACTTTATTAAAAAGAAGATCATAATATTCAGGTTCATTAGAGGCATAAGTTAAGTAAAGCCGCCCACACTCTTTCACCCTTTCAAAGGGGTCTTCGATATCTGCCAGATGCTTTTGAGCATCTCCGAACTTTTGCATACCTTCCTGCTTAAGGCAGAGAATAATATCTTCTTTGTTCTGAAAATATCTATAAAGCGCTGCGGGACTATAATTAATACATGAAGCTATTTTACGTATTGAAACATTTTCAAACCCGTCTTTGGCAAAGAGCTCTTTTGCTGCATTCAAAATCAAACGTTTCATTCGATCATGATCAATTTTCTTTTTTTCGACTGTTGTCATAAATCCCGAAATATCAAGCCTCAACAAAAAAGTAAACACTGTTCACACTTTTTTGCTGTAAATTTATTAAAGGGAAAATAAAGAAAAAAACTAAGGTTGACCTTGCATTTTTGATCAGAAAAAATGTGCAGAATAAATGGAGAAGGAAGGCAGAAAAATATGAAACATTAAAAATTACGGGTTTATTGCTTTACTACCATTAAAAATAATCTGCCATAAGCGTTCAAAAGCATGTCCGGTGTTGTACTCGTCGTACGGGTCAGCTTCAATAATTGAAAGCGCTTTTTTATAAAATTCCAATGAACGGGTTAGAATTCTATCTTTGCGCACTATAAAAAGACCTGTTGCTGCACTCGCAATAAATTGCTGTGGAGGTGTTCTATTAAATAGTTTGTCATAGACATCTCCTACCGGAATATCTTTACCCCAGCCGGACCACTTTCCCTTACTGGCAGGGTCAGCCATTTGATGAGGCCTTCCCAGACGATCACACCTGAGCCGAAACCACGCAAAACCTTTAAAAGGGACCTTTTTAGTCATACATTCTTGAATAGTTTCAGTAAGTTTTGCGCAGTCAGCTCCACCTTCCATATGGAAAAAAGGAGAACCCTGTAAAAAGACAGTATACTCTGGAAGATCATGATAATTTCTAACTAAATGTGTCAGATATGTATGTCCTTCCCTGCCGATATTCGGCAAGACAACGGCTCCTTCAACTGTAGTTTCACCTTTGTTGTAAACTGTTGCAAAACAATTAAATTCGTTTAGCCATTCAAGATTTTCACTATAACGGGCTACGACTATCTGTAATTGATCTTTATTAAAATCTAAATCCATAACGAAGGCTAAACCTCACGATTTGTTCCAATCTTGCAATTACGTAAAACAAGAAATCCTAGAAGACCTGCAACAGTGGATGCAACAAGAATACTGAATTTAGCATCTATAACAAACGCTGCATTATTTCCCCATGCAAGAGTTGTGATAAAGATAGACATGGTAAACCCGATACCTGCAAGCAACCCTGCCCCTAAAAAATGCCATCTATGCATAGTCGAAGGAGAATCTGCAATACCAACCTTAATAGCCAGCCAACTAGCAAGACAAATACCTATAGTTTTACCCGCAATAAGCCCTAAAAAAATACCAATGCTTACCGGATGGAAAATATCCAGTCCACTCCCACCAGCATCAGCTGAAAAACTTATTCCGGCATTTGCAAGCGCAAATATCGGCATAATAGCAAAGGCTACATAATAATGCAGGCTATGTTCAATTCTCTTTAAAGGGGGAGAAGCCATCATAATATCATTATGCATTTCTGAGAGCGACGAAAGCATTTGCTTATTAGAAAGAGTAACTGCACTGTCTCCGACTGCAACTTCATAATCAGATAAACTTTTACGAATTGAAAAAGTAAATTTATTACAGCATGTGGTAGTGGAGGCTGGAATTGACATTGCTGCAAGAACCCCAGCTACAGTTGCGTGTACTCCGCTTTTTAAAAATGCCAGCCACATAAATACTCCGAGAATTAAATAGGGAAGCGGTGCCCTAACACCCATTCTGTTCAACATAAACATCAGCAAAAGGAAAAGCAATCCAACACCTATCATCCACAGAGACACGCCTGTTGAGTAAAAAACAGCTATAACTAAAATAGCCCCGATATCATCAACAATTGCAATTGCAGTGAGAAATATTTTCAAACTTATAGGCACCCTGTCGCCTAAGAGAGACAGTATGCCAAGACTAAACGCTATATCAGTAGCCATGGGGATACCCCATCCGGCCGCAGAAGGTGTTCCATGATTGAAATAAGCATAAGTAAGAGCAGGAACAACCATTCCTCCTACGGCAGCACAAATCGGAAGAGAAGCCTGTCTCAGTGAGTTAAGCTCACCAACCAAAACCTCACGCTTAATTTCAAGTCCTACAAGAAAGAAAAACACAACCATAAGACCATCGTTAATCCAGAGTATCGCAGGCTTTGAAAGAACAAATTTACCGACTCCGACTGTAAGAGGAATATTTTTAAAATTTTCGTAAAAATGAGCAAATGTAGAATTCGCCCAAATCAAAGCAACAACAGTGCAAAGTATAAGGACAACTCCTCCGGATGATTCAATTTTTACAAATTGATTAAACGGAAACAGCATTTTTTCAATAACAGGCCGCTCATCCTGAATACGAACTCTTTGTTTACTCATGGTTACTCCGTTTTTAAGCAACAATAAACTTTAGGAGTATATAAGTACCAGAAAAAAGCTTAATGATTCAATTAAAAAATTAAAAAGATTACTATTAATCACTCACCGAGGTTGTTACGGGTTCTTTTTTTTGAATTTTAATTCGAATCCGGCAGAACTAATACCGGAAATAAGGAAAATACCACTCAGCACAAAAAGACACCCAGCATAGTGAAACCATTGCAACTTCTCTCCAAGGATCAAAGCTGAAAGAGCAACTGCCGAAATAGGCATAACTCCTGTAAACACGCTTGCTACTGATGCAGGCACAGAAACGATTCCGGCAAACCAGAAAAGATAAGCTAAAACGGTGACAACCACTCCGTAATATACGACTGCCATCCAAGCAACAGGACCGGCAGGAGTCAAATCAACAGTTAGCAGATCATAAATTCCGGCTGGCAAAAACCATGCAAACCCGAATACTGAAATTATTGTGGTTGCTGCCAACGGCGATAATGTTTCAGGTATCCACTTACGAAAAAGCAAAAACATGGATTCCGCAGCAACAGCTGCAAGCACCAGCAAATACCCCCAAAATGAAGATTCAGATAAGCCACTCGTCCCTGCAACATTGAGAACCATAACACCTATCATAGATAGTATAATCCCCGCAATTATCCTGCCGGAAGGATGTTCTTTAAAGAAAAACCATCCGATAATCCCCATAAAGGCAGGAGTTGTACTGGTGATAATTCCAGCTGACGCAGTACTGATTATACTGAGGCCGGATAATAAAAAAACTGTAAACAAAAATGATCCACATAAAGATTGAACACCAAGCACTAACCAACTGCGTCTTGATAACTTAGGGAACCCACCTTCACGCAGGTATAAAATCGGGACGATTATCAAAGATGCAATCAAAAAACGAAACGCCGATGAAAAATAAATTGGCAACTGGTCTACCATTATTTTTCCGGCAACTACGGAGCTGCCGACAATAACCATTGCCAAAGTAAGATTTAGATAAGCCTTAAACATAATATTCCTCCTGTAAGGAGGCCAAGACTAATCACAATAATATCTAATTGTTTTGAACAATCTTGCGGTACTGACCGGGGGTAAGCCCGAACTGGCGGCGGAACTGACGTGTTAAATGACTCTGATCTGCAAAACCGCATTCGGCAGCAATATCTGCAATACGCATGGAACGGCTCAGCATATTTTTTGCGTGGTTAACTCTGGTCTGCATAAGATAGGCATGAGGGGTTATGCCGAAATGTTTTTCAAATACCCGCACAAAATGAAAAGGACTTAAACCGCCAAGTCCGGCAAGCTTTTCAAGCCCGACATTTTCAGCAGGCTGGTCCTGCATATACTCACGGGCAAGACGGACAGCGCGATGCTCACTGCCAACCCCCGGACAGTTTGTCCGAACCTCTCCATGACGGGATATCCAGCTGATAAGCATCCGTAGCAGCAGTGTTTCCTTTTCAAGAACAGTCGCTTCATCCTGCTGTAAAATAAAATGAGCTTCATAAATGGCTGCGGCAAGTTCCGTATCTTCGAGAACCCCCATACTGAAATAAGGCTGAACAGGCTTACTACCCAGCTCTCTGGCGGCCGACATCAGTACTTCTGGTGGCAGGTAGAACATGCGATATCTCCACCCCTCATCTGATGCAGCATGACCGTCATGAATCTCACCGGGGACAACAAGGTTAATAGATCCCTTAGAAGCTAGTAAATTTGAACCGCGATACCTGAATCCCATTGCCCCGCTTTCAATAAACCCGACAGCATAACCTTCGTGGAAATGTTTGGAAAAAGTCTGGGTCACATAATGAGCGCGTAAAACCTCCACACCACTGCCCATGAATGGCAGAAGCTTGCAGGATACGGCTTCATTACTTTTTCTGTTTGCCATAAGCTTAATTAATCTCCACTATGCAAAGATAGTACATAATGCGTTCTTGCACAAAGCTCTAAAAGAAAGAAACCGGCAAACATCTTAAATGCTAACCGGTCTATTTGTTGAGCAATAACTAAAATAATTCCGCACTAAATCAAATTACTGATTAGCGTGAGCTTCTTTAATTCTGGCAACAAGGTAATCCGTCATCGTAGAATCATCAGCATCAAAACAGTGCCCGTCTTGACCAAGAAGTCCACCGGGAACGAGATCACCAAGCTCATCCGGGTCGGTTATTGTATCTCCGAAAAAACAGACTGAAAGCCAACGTTCTGACGGGTCGTCATCAATGACATCAACCATTACATATAGAGGCCACTTGCTCTGAGTCTTTTTGACTCCGCGAAGTGAATAGGTAATGCCCGGCCTAGCTTTAAATTCCAGATTAGTTGCTTCAAGTGACTCAAGCAGATTTTTCAGTGTAACAAAAATTTCTTTGGCTCCGGTTGAATCTACATCCCATTCGGCTATAAATTGTTCAACTTCCATTTTTAAACTCCTTGTCAAATTCATATCGATATTGATATTGATATTAAATCACCTTTAAATTGTAACATTCATACTATTATGTTCCGTTATGAGCAATGATCATTTGACATTTACCTTTGTTACATTGTAGGGGATTTTTTAGTCCTAACTTAAATAACAGCTAGCCGAGTAAAGTTAATGAAATCAGCGAAAGACATTTTTTCAGAGTATCTGTCCAAACAGAGACTAAAAATGACTCCTCAAAGAAGAGCCATTCTTGACGCTTTTCTTAATGAAGAAGGACATGTTTCGTCTGAAGAACTCTACAATATCATCCGTAAGGAAGACTCTTCCATCGGACAGGCAACTGTTTACCGCACTTTAAAACTCCTCGATGAATCCGGCATTGCTAAGGCTGTTGATTTTAATGATGGTGTGCTCCGTTACGAGCATAAATATGGTCATGATCATCACGACCATCTAGTTTGTGAACATTGCGGCAAGACCATAGAAGCCGTAGATCCTGAAATTGAACATCTTCAGGAAGAACTAGCTAAAAAGCACGGTTTTGTGCTTTCCCATCATGAAATGTACCTCTTCGGCGTTTGCAAGGAGTGTCAGGACAAAAGCGAATAAATCGCATTTTCCTACAAGCAATCTTAAAAGCGCCGCCTGAAATTCAGGTTGGCGCTTTTTTTTTCACTTAAAGGATTAATTAACATTGGCAAGTATCTGGAATAACCTTCCATTTAGTAAACTTTTTAAAATTACGCGGCTACAAAGCCTATTAAAACAGAGGATTGTATGATGAAGCCTGATTTTGAAAAAATGAACGGACTCGTACCTGCCATCGCACAGGATGCTGAAACAGGAGAAGTCCTGATGATGGCATACATGAATGAAGAATCGTGGAATAAAACCATTGAGACAGGTGAAGCCCATTACTGGAGCAGAAGCCGTCAAACTCTCTGGCATAAAGGCGGCACATCCGGTCATGTACAAAAAATCAAGTCCATCAGAATTGATTGCGATGATGATACTTTGGTACTGCTGATTGACCAGGTCGGCGGAGCTGCGTGCCACAAAGGATACAGAAGCTGCTTTTTTCGTGAACTGAAGGATGGTGAAGTTTCAGAGTGTTCACCCTTTATCTTTGACCCCAAGGAGGTTTATAAATAATGTCCAATATGCTTAAAATAGGTCTACCAAAAGGCTCCCTGCAAGATGCAACAATCAATCTTTTCGAAAAATCAGGTTGGAAAATAAATCTGCACCACCGCAATTATTTCCCAGATGTAAACGATGATGAACTGACATGTGCTATGTGCCGTGCGCAGGAAATTTCTCAGTACGTTGAAAACGGAACCCTTGATGTAGGTCTCACCGGAAAAGACTGGATCCTTGAGAATCAGTCGGATGTTGTTGAAGTTTCCGACCTCATTTACTCAAAGGTAAGTAACCGCCAAGCACATTGGGTTTTAGCAGTTGCAGGAGATTCTCCTTACAAAACAGCTCAAGACCTAGCCGGCAAAAGAATCTCAACAGAACTTATGGGCTTCACCAAAAGATACTTTGAATCAATCAACGTTCCAGTTGAAGTTTCATACTCATGGGGAGCAACCGAAGCTAAGGTTGTAGAAGGTCTTTGCGATGCTATTGTTGAAGTTACCGAAACAGGTACAACCATCAAAGCAAACGGGCTACGCATTATATCCGACCTGATGGCAACAAACACAATGCTTATTGCCAACAAGGAAGCATGGGCTAACCCTTGGAAACGTAAAAAGATTGAAAACATTAATTTACTTCTACAGGGAGCACTTAAAGCTCAGAAAATGGTTGGCCTAAAAATGAATATGCCGAAAGCTGCGCTTGAAAAAGCAATGAAAATGATGCCAAGTCTAAATTCACCTACTGTGGCAAACCTTTCTGATCCATCATGGGTTTCAGTTGAAATCATGATCGAAGAAATTGCAGTTCGTGAACTTATCCCCGAGCTCATCTCAATGGGAGCAGAAGGTATCATTGAGTATCCGCTTAACAAGGTAATCTAGCAGAATATATAAATATAACGGGGAGGCATTGCTTCCCCGTTAACCAATCTACTAATCACTACTTAACTCATTATTCCCAGCAAATATAACTCTGGCGATCTAAAATTAAATCAGGCAAAGTGATTAGACTGCGTTAACTTTTAATTTACTTAAATAATTTAAAACGGCTTTCACCACTATATGTTCAAGCTGCTGATTTTCATAGCCATCATTTTTTTGATCTTCGGATACCGCAGAAAACAAAAAATTAAAGGCGGTATCAACATCAACACGATTTTGATGGCCGCACTGGTTGTACTTTTCATTATCTCGCTACTTACACGCTTTCAAAACTGAGATTACGCACTATTTTATTAAGCACCTCTAATAATCACTCTCGTCCCTAATCCTGACATTCACTACCGTGCAGCATATCAATCCATAAATTCATTCACCTATTGACCTACATGACGATTACAGTTATCGATAACCAATAGATAATGATATTACTATGTATTTTACATCAGACGATACATTCGGATACAGTCCCCTACTATTAAAACCAAAAAACAGGATATTTCAGACCAATGACTACAGACACATTTACTCATAAAGATCTTTCAGCAATAGCAGGTGTGTCTGTCACCACCATTAAAAGTTACCGCAAAAAATTTCCTGAATTTTTTATGATTGCAGGACACGGAAAGCCTCTGCGCTTTAAAAAAGGTGCAGATAAGCTTTGCATGCGTATAAAAGAACTATTTGCTAACAATTTATCGACTAAGCAGATACGCGATAAACTTCTTATTGAATTTGAATCTGTTAAAGACAATCACCCCTTATCGGTAAGCACAAAGAAAAGTGATGAATCCAGTTTAGAACTTGAAAAATTGACTCGCGTTACAATGCAGATGATGAACGGCTTAGCCGGACTTGTAACTTCGCAGGCAAGAGCTGAGCAACGACTTGCAAAAGTTGAAAAAAAACTAGCGGAACTTATTGAAAAGCAGGAAACAACCAGCTCTGGTCAAGATCATCTTCTTTCGGAAATAAAAGAAATTATTTCCTCGGCTGGTGTTTTACCGCAATCGGAAAAAGTTACTGCCAAAAAAGTGATTACTATTAAAAAAGATCATGGTGATTCAAGTTCATACACTATTGAATCAGACTCCAGCCCTGTTTACCCGAAAAAAGACTTTCTTGAACTTCCGGTAGTAATTCATTCTGATAAAGGTGATTTTCTTGGTATGCCGGGAAAACCTGGTCACCCCTTTACGCTGAAAGAACTTGTTGATCTCGTTACAACTAAAAAAGATGCTGATTCCATAAAAATATGGCGCAAACAGGGCGCTGAATGGATTCTTTCATTCAAAACTCCTACGGGACCGCTCCACGAACTTTATTTTCAGCGAACAAAAACACCTAAAGGAAATATTGTTTCATTCTTTACGCGTCTGGACATCAATTCAGAACCTAAGGACCAGCCTTTTCTATTTTCTTTCTTTCGTGAAGTTCGTGATAGGATTGATGAGATCTGATTTCTCATTTGGAAAATCTACTAATACTGTTTGCAAAAATACCGTTGACTCAGCTATAGTCTAATGATTAGTAGATCCAGCGTGTTTTTTCATAAATGACAATACGTTAAACACACACATAAAATCTTAAAACATATTTAAAATAACTTCTTCAATCAGGAGGAAAGCAACTATGGATGCGCCTGTCTTTAATTGCAAAAATGCGGATGATGTTCTTAAAGCTGTAAGGGACTACAATATCAGCTTTGTTCAATTCTGGTTTGTTGATATTCTAGGAACCCTGAAAAGCTTTCAGATTACTCCTAAAGAACTGGAATCAGCTTTTGAGGAAGGTATGGGATTTGACGGATCATCTATTCTAGGTTTCACCAGAATAGAAGAATCAGACATGATAGCTCTGCCTGACCCGACAACTTTTCAAATGTGCTCATGGCGTCCAACCGACCGCCCTGTAGCCCGTATGTTCTGTGACATTCAAAATCCTGACGGATCTCCTTACGAAGGAGACAGCAGATGGGTTCTTAAAAAGACACTCGATAAAGCCGCAGATAAAGGGTTCACTTTCTATGTCGGACCGGAACTCGAATTCTTCTTATTTGAAGACGAAAAGGGTACTAAGATCATTGATAAAGGGGGTTACTTCGACGCCCCTCCACTTGATCTCGGCAACGATATCCGTCGTGACATCATTTTCTCTCTGGAACAGATGGGATATGACGTTGAATACAGCCATCACGAAGTAGCTCCAAGCCAACATGAAATTGACCTTCGCTATTCAGAAGGTATGAGAATGGCCGACACTGCCATGACCTACCGCGTAATAGTCAAAGAGGTCGCCCGTAAACACGGTATTTACGCTACTTTCATGCCTAAACCGATGTCTGGTGTCAACGGCTCCGGCATGCACGTTCATCAGTCTTTATTTAAGAATGGAAGAAATGTATTTTTCGATGCCAATGATGAATACCACCTCAGCGCTGAAGGTAAAAGTTATATTGCCGGTATTTTGAAACATTGCCCAGAATTTACCTGCGTAACAAACCAGTGGGTAAACTCCTACAAACGGCTTGTTCCTGGATACGAAGCCCCCGTATATGTAGCATGGGCCAGAAAAAACCGCTCTACTTTGGTACGTGTTCCAATGTATAAACCCGGTAAAGAAGGCGCAACCAGAATGGAACTGCGTTCTCCTGATCCAGCAGCGAATCCTTATCTGTGCTTTGCTGTTATGCTTGAGGCTGGCCTCAAGGGAATTGAAGAAGGATACAAACTTCCTTCCCCTATCGAAGAAAACGTTTTTGCAATGGACCCACCGGCTCTTGCAGAGCATGGAATCACAGCTCTTCCCGGCAACTTGTATGAAGCTGCAGTTGCAATGAAGAAAAGTGAGCTGGTCAAAGAATGTCTCGGCGATCACATTCACAGCAACCTATACAAAAACAAAATCAAAGAATGGGATGCTTACAGAACACAGGTTACTGAGTATGAACTAAATACTTACCTTCCGGTTCTTTAAAAATTGCAGTTACAAACACCTATATATCAAAATCCCTTCCGCTACTAGCGGGAGGGATTTTGAATTTATGAACAACGGAGAAAATTTCCATGATCAAAATATCTGATCTCAAGACCGATCAAAGGCTGGAATCACTGACATTGATGCCGGATTACTATCTTCAAGAAATATTTACCCGTGACATAAGTAATGAAACAACAGCAAAAATTCTCGCTCCCTTTTCGGATCAATCACGAGAAATTATTCTTTCAAATTTAAACAAAATCCGCCGCGAAAAAATTTCATCCTTACTCAATGCGTACGCCACAGAAGGATTGGCACTATCTTTAACTGAGGTTGAACAAGCCTGTGAAACCTTACTTGATAGAGTAGAAGACCTAGTAAAATCTGGCTTCATTAGGCAAAGCCAAACCGATAATTTTGACGCATCATTTTTTGACATGTCAGCCGAAATGATAAATTTCTCTGATTCACTACCAATATTTGATTTCAATCAAAATGACCTACACGACCTTATTTCTTGGTGGAATCTGGCTGCCAAGAACAACAAAAGTCTTTTCGGAAAGAAACCGGAAGTTCAAAATCTTATTTTAGAAAGATTGGACGACGTATTCAGCTCATCAATTTTCAAGTTATCAATCGATGATGGCAGCGACGCACAGGTCCTTGAAGAATCAAAAAAATTACACACCCAAATTTTAGCTGATTATAAAAAGCGTACAGATTTAATTGAAACTTTTCTTCTTTCACTAAGCAGCAATCAAAAATCAACAGAACTCTCTTCAAAATTAGCAAGATTTTTTCCTGACAGTGAAACGATACAAGAACGTTTAACAAAGCACGCTCCTCTTTTGCTTTACCCGTCAGTTACGGATCGGCTTCCACCCGAAGATATTGCAATGAGTCTTTTTAAACTGAAGCTTATTGTGGAGGAAAAAGGGCATGCGGAAATGGAAAAATTCACGCAGAAAGTTGATGATCAATTTCTACGTAAAGGATTATCGCTGATTTTTGCAAAAATTGATTATGACTATCTGCGAAAAATACTAAGCGAACGCAAAAAAGCGTATGCGCTGGAGCTTGAAATTAAGCTTAAAATGATAACTGACGCTGTAATATGCATAAGAAACAACGTCAGCCCTTATCTATTACTCGAGCTTATGAGCAGCTATACTGCGTATGATTTTCAGGAGTAAGTTAAAAACTTACTTCCCAGCTATACTATATTTTTTAAGCTTGTACTGAAGCAGACTTTTAGAAAGACCCAACATCTCTGCAGCGTCTACTTTAACAAAATTACTGTGCACCAAGGCTCTGCGAACTAGAGTCGCTTCAATTTTATCTAAAGCCTGAGCAAGATTAATTTTGGTCGGCAACAAATCGACAGCACTTTTAAACTGAGTTTCTTCGTCTTTAATTTCAGCAGGCAGATCATCCGTCTTAATCACAGTACCGGAAGTAAGCACAACACACCGCTCAATAACATTTTGAAGTTGGCGAACGTTACCAGGCCATTCATAAGCAGACATATAATCCATCGCAGCGGGTGAAAATCCTTCAAATGTTTTATTATTTTCAGCAGAATACTTAGCCAGAAAATGATCAATCATAAATGGAATGTCTTCCCTACGTTCACGAAGAGGCGGAAGCTCAATGCTTACAACATTTAATCTATAATAAAGATCTTCGCGGAAAGTACCGTTTTCAACAGCTTCCTTTAAATTTTTATTAGTCGCTGCAACAATACGGATATCAATTTTAATCGAATCGACTCCGCCGACACGTTCAATTGTTTTTTCCTGCAAGACTCTTAAAAGCTTAACCTGCATATCATGCGAAAGTTCACCTATCTCATCCAGAAACAATGTACCTTTATCCGCCATTTCAAAGCGTCCACGCCGTAAAGCCACAGCCCCGGTGAAAGATCCCTTCTCATGACCGAAGAGCTCGCTTTCAAGAACTCCTGCACTCAAAGCCATGCAGTTGACCGAAATAAAAGGGTTATCACAACGCGGTGAAGATTGATGTACCGCCTGAGCAACCAACTCCTTACCTGTACCGGATTCTCCGGTAATAAGAACAGTGGAATGACCTGGCGCAGCCTTATGAATCATTTCAAAAACATGGAGCATCGGCTTTGAACGACCGATTATATTATTCGGCGAATAGCGATCTTTAATCTGTTCGCGCAGCATTCTATTTTCCTGCTGCGCTTTTGCAAATTGAGCCGCTTTTGTAACTGAAAGAAGCAACTCTTCATTAGCAAAAGGCTTGGTAATATAATCAAAAGCACCTATTTTCATAGCCTCAACAGCTGATTCGATTGACCCGAACGCAGTCATAATTATCACAGGAATATGTGGGAAATTCTTTTTTACATGAGCCAGCACATCACTTCCGGTGAGCTTAGGCATCTTCATATCCGTTATAACCAGATCTACTTCTGATTCATCAAGAAATGCCAAACCTGTTTCAGGATCTGAAAGCGCAGTTATCTTGTACCCTTCATCGGAAAGCATTGCCTCCAGAATTAGAAGGTAGTTCTGTTCATCATCCAATATCAAAATATTAGTAGCCATAATTTTACACTCTATTCAAAATTTTTAAATCAGCACCAAATTAAAATGCTAACACTCATGTTTTGTGGATAAAAATACTTCTAACCGCGCCCCGCCCTCAGGATTATTTCCTAAAGTAAACCGTCCTTCATGGCTTTTCACAATATTATTTACAATGGCAAGTCCAAGCCCTGTACCGCTGTCTTTAGTTGTAAAAAAAGGATCTTTAACTTTCTCTATTATTTCAGACATGAAACCAGGGCCAGTATCTGAAAAAACAACTGATATTCCGTCAGTAACTTCTTTTATAGAAATACATATGCTGCCGTTCTTTTCCACAGCCTGTACAGCGTTTCCAACAAGATTATAAAAAGCTCGGTAGAGCAAATCCTCATCAGCACAGACTTTATGACCACGAGCATACTCACGCTTGATTTCAATACTATTTTCATGGCATTTAGCATCTAAAAATGTAGCTATTTTATCAAGTAATTCAGCTGGATCAACTGATACTAAAGTAAGTTTACGCGGCCTTGCATAGTCCAGAAAATCACTGACAGTTCTACTGAGTCTTTTACATTCTTCATGAATAGCCGATAGTATTTTTATATTTATAGGATCAGCTTCTTTCATTCTTTTAAGAAGCAATTCTGAACTTGAACTTATTATACCCAGCGGATTGCGTATTTCGTGCGCAACTCCTGAGACCATTCGCCCTATACTTGCAAGTTTCTCACTCTGGTTAAGTTCTTTTTCAAAAAGCTGGCGATCTTTAATCCGTTGTTGGTTAATAATATCCGCACGTTTAATAATTACCATGATAGTCGCAAACAAAATAAGCGCAGAACAACAAGAGGTAAAAAGAATTAATCTTTCAAAATTTATAACTGACTGATAATCCTCGGTAATATCCTGAGTAAAAACCAAAGCGCCTATAATTATATTTTCATCAATTTTCAAACTCTGTTCGGAGCGCAAAGGGTAAATGATCTTTAAAAGCATCGTTCCCGGACGCATATTAAAATCAAAAATGGCTTCGACTGTAGATTCTTTACTTATAAATTCATACTTAGGCTTACCGCTGTCGATAACAGTTTTAATAAACTCTCCGCCTAAATTTTTCTTACCAATATTATCTTTATTCAACGAATATGAAACAATAAGATTAGGATCGTAAATTCTTACTTCACTGACTTTAAAACTATGAATTGTAGAACGGATAACCTGATCAAGCCGAGTCATCTGTTCTTCATTTTTGAGTCCTATTTTACCGTAACCAATAACTGTCGGCAAAATAAATCTTCTATATATTTGGTGGTTAAGGTTTTCAGCCTGCAACAATGCAAATTCCTTCTGTTTCTCCAGAAGAGTTTCATCAGCATGTTTTGCGAGGAAAACAGAAAGCCCTAAACTACTAGCTACAATTACGACCAAAAGCGTCCATGATAGCAATTTAACTAATTGAAAAGACTGAATCTGAGGATCTTTATCGTTAGAATCCAAATGTAGAAACTCCTGATTAAAAAAACACTAATCGCCAGAGGGTTAAGTACCGATTAATAAAGCTTAAAAATCTGCAAAAACTTTGTTAAGACTGATCTTTTGAAATATTCTTTATTAGTCTTATGCAACAAAATCAAATCGGTCATCCATTAATATGGACAACCGATTTAAAAAAAATCCTGTTTAATAGACTTTCCAAAGTGAATTATCCCCTTTGGTACAGCTGAAACTAAATCATTTATCAAACCTTAAAAAACTTGTTCTTCACGCTTTACGCTTAAAAAAGCTTCAAGATCGTTTTTCTCTTCCTGCAATCCTTCGGCTCCAAGGCGTGCTTTGGCTAACCGCTTCCCAAGCTCAACCGCCGGCTGATCAACAGGATTAATTCCCATCAACCAACCTGTAAAAATAGTGGTAGCCATGAGGAGTCCCATCATCCGTCCGGCGCATTCTTCAGAAGATTCTGCCATTTTTATTTCTACAAGCGGTACGCTATTGGCCGATAAAGCCATTTTAGTTCCTAACCCTTCAGCGTGAATCAACTCTCCGAAATTTTTCCCTTTGATATATGAAAACTTGTCAGGGATATCCTCTACAAATTTTTCTCCGTCAGTCAGTGAATCACATGTTAAAAACAGACACCCTTTATTGCGTGGCCCATCTAAAAACATCTGGTTAACAGAATGCTGATCAGTTGCACCAACTGCCGGAATAGGCTGACTGCCTTTACCTTCCTTACCTAAACTTTCTGCCCATAGTTGCGCAAACCACTGACCGAAACAGGCCCACTGAGGAATATAAGAAAAAAATATCAGTTCATTGTAACCGCTTTCCATTAGCGCAGCATTCCAACAGGCTAACTTATAGGACGGATGTTTAAGTAACGTTTCACTGCTGAGCTCCTGTGAAGCAAGCGAAGCGAGAATATCGGATGCTCCTTCTACAAGCGAGCGATAATCAATACCCATAAACATAGCTGGAAGAAGTCCTACAGCTGACAGGATGGAATATCTTCCGCCCAAGTTATCTGGAACTTCTAACGTTTTGATGGATAACTCATCAGCCTGTTCACGAAGAAAACCATTATTTTTATCAGTTACAAAAAGAAAATTACGATTCCACTTGTCGCCCATATTCTGTTTCATTTTTTTACGAATGAGTAAGTATTGGCTGATAGTTTCAATTGTTCCGCCTGATTTGGAAACAACCGCAACAAGTGTTTTTTCGAGAGGGAGTTTTTCGAGATAAGATTCAAGAGTCTTTGCGCAGACATTATCGCCTATCCATAGCCATGGACCTTCATGGCAAGGCTCATCCTGTGCTGAAAAAAAAGCTTTCTGTAATGCTCTTGCTCCGAGCGCGGAACCGCCTATTCCAAGCAGCAGCATATGTTCGAAACCTTTAACGTAGCTCTCTAATCCTTCGAGATCGTATAAAAGTTCGGCCATATACGGCATGGAACAAAAAGGTAGTTTACCTTCGGCAACTTCTTTGCTGAATCTGTCGGAAATAGCTTCAGCAGATTCATACTTTGATTTTATATCAAGCTTATCCTGCCAACTGTCAGTCCAGTCAATAATGTTAGATGCCATACTCGATCTCCGCTATTAAGGTTTCGTAATCCTCTCCCGGAAAGATTCTCCGGGAGAGGCAAGAGCCTATACTAATCAAATATGACTATCTTTACGAACATTTTATTTTTTCATCAAGACTTTACCGACTTTTTCCAGCGCATTCTTAAGAATTTCATCATCAAGAGCGTAAGAAAAGCGGATACAGCGATCATCTCCGAACGCAGAACCAGGGACGAGAGCTATACCAGCTTCTTCCAGTATTTTTGTACACATAGAAGCAGAGTCAGGAGTTTCTTCGTCATAAAAAGCATCTAAAACAGGGAACATATAAAATGCCCCGTCCGGCTTAGGACAGACAACGCCAGGCCATGAAGTAATTATGTCATGAGCAAAATCTCTACGTCTCTGGAAAGCTGTAGTCATTTTATCGATCAAATCCCATGGACCTTCATACGCAGCGATAGCTGCTTTCTGAGCCATGGAGTTTACATTTGATGTAGACTGCCCTTGAATTTTAACCATTGCCTTTACTAAATCAGGATGGGCAAGAGCAGAACCAACACGCCAGCCTGTCATGCTGAAACTTTTAGATAGTGCGCCGACAATTGCAACATCTTCAGGATGTTTTTCCCAGAACTTAGAAAGGGTTGAATATGACGCAGGCTTATAAACTAGTCTGTCATAAACTTCATCTGAAACAATAAATATACCTTTTTTTATCGCCCACTCAGCAATCTCATTTAGTTGATCCTGAGGGTAATGAGCACCGGTTGGATTTGAAGGAGTGTTTAAAACAAGAAGTTTTGTTTTGGAAGTACAAGCTGCTTCTAAATCTTCCACACTGGCAAGAAAACCAGCCTTAGCTCTTGTCGGAACAATTACCGGCTTACCTTCTGCAAGTTCAACCATCGGTGGATAGCTTACCCAGTAAGGAGCAGGAATAAGAACTTCATCACCCGGGTCAATCAAAGCCATGAACAGATTATACAGGGCATGCTTTCCGCCGTTTGTAATAATTGTATTTTCTGCTTTAGCAGTAACATTGTAAAATTTCTGATAGTAACCAGCAACAGCTGTACGTAACTGCGGCATACCAGGAACCGGTGTATAACGGGTAAATCCTTCATCGACAGCTTTCTTCATAGCATCACAAACATGCTGCGGAGTCGGAAAATCAGGTTCGCCAACTGCGAGGCTGACAATTTCCTTGCCCTGTGCGCGCAGTTCCTGTGCTTTTGCATTAACCGCCAAAGTTGCGGACGGCTTTGCTCTCATAAGTCTTTCAGAAATTTTCATATCGCTTTCCTGCTGCTTCAGTTATATGTTATTTCCCGATCTAAACTTTGCAATTTACTCCAACTCTTATTTGGAATAAATTGCAAAAAAAGATCGCTTACCGCTTACCACTCTTTTTTATAAAAGAAATTTAGGTTACACTTATCAAATTTACCTTGCGCTTATCGAATATGAAATCTAATTCAAAATATGATAAACGTAAATCTCTCTGTGGCATATTTCAAAATTTCTATACCTATTTTATACTAATTGACTGAAACAAAGCTTTTTGCAAATCATGTTCACCCCTGCTACTATCACAAATCAGGAGCTTAAAATGAAATACAAAGTAATATTTTTAATCACACTACTTATGAGTCTTGCTGCATGTTCATCTGTGCCACTAAAAGGAGACGTAACCCTTAAAGGTGATAATTTCGGCCCTACTGAGATGTCCGCAACAAGAAATATTGGTATTAAGTCACATGCAACGTATTCAATCGTTTCAGAACTTCCAGACGGCTCAATATTCAAAGGCGAGCTACAAAGCGAACATAAATCTCTCACTATGTTCAGCAATGACGGAAGAAGCATGAAATGCAACTTTGAAATAAATGATACAAAAAAAGGGTTTGAATCTGGAGGAACAGGATCTTGCACAACATCCGAAGGACAGGAATTAAACGTAAAATTCTAGCCTTTTATTAAATAAGGCAAAACTTAACATGATCCTACTTAACCACCTGTCCTATAGTTTCGGCTCAAATTGGGCCCTCAAAGATATATCCTTGCATGTTGAAAAGGGAGAATTTATATTCCTTACTGGGCATTCAGGTGCAGGTAAGACTACTCTTATGCGACTGCTTTACGGAGCCATTCCTGTAAAAAGAGGACAGGCAACCGTAGCAGGATATGAACTGCACAACATTAAACGCAAACATATTCCCAATCTACGACGTGAACTTGGAGTCGTCTTTCAGGATTTTAAAATTCTGCCGAACCGCTCAGTTTACGAAAATATTGCGCTGGCTCTCACAGTCAGAAGTATGCCCAAATCTACAATTGATAAAAGAGTCAGAGCCATCATACGGGCTTTAGGACTTGAAAAAAAAACATACAGTAACTGCCATAAACTATCCGGCGGTGAACAGCAGCGAGTAGCAATAGCAAGATCAATGGTAGTTAACCCAAAACTGATTCTTGCGGATGAACCGACAGGAAACCTCGACTTTGAACTATCCATGCATTTAATGGATGTTTTCAAACAATTTCATACTCATGGAACAACTATAATCATGGCCACCCACAGCCGCGAGATACTCCGCACAGTACCGGATGCAAAGGTTATTCACCTTGAAGGCGGAATGCTATGCGAACCTCCGGATTATATCCTTTCGGAGCTAGCCATATGATTTCTCTTCTTTTCAGACTGATAGGGCGGGGAATTAGTGACTTAAGGCTGCATCCATGGGCGAACATATTTACCCTCATCGCGGTTACAATGGTTTCCATGCTTGCCGGAATTTTTATGTTCACCCTGCATAATGTTAACAAAGAGTTGCTCAAAACCAGAGGCCAAGTCCAGATTCAGATTTTCTGGCAGGCAGACACAGCTCCTGAAGAGTACAGCAGACAATGGGAAAATATTTCTAAAATATCAGGTTTGAAAGAAATACGGACATTTACTCCGGACGATGCATTAAAACAGCTTTCCGCAGCACTAGGTGGATCTGATGATTTTTCATGGCTTACAGAAGGCAACAATCCACTTCAACCCGCAGCATTACTATCATTTTCAGTTGAACCGGGGATCAAAGATAAAATGTGGGCAACTGACCTTTTGAAGCAGTTAAAAGCTCTTCCTTTTGTTGATAAGGTTCATTACAATCCATTACAGATTGATTTAGCAAGAGGTTGGATAAGCCTTACACAATCCATAATATGGCCCATAATAGGATTTTTGGGACTTGTCGTTGCGTTGGTAGTCGGTAACACCATCCGCCTTTCCCTCATGACCCGTAAAGATGAAATAGAAATTCTTTATTTAGTCGGAGCAAAACAATGGTTCATCCGTCTGCCCCTTCTTACCGGAGGAGCATTACTCGGATTACTAGGCAGCTCCATTGCACTCGGAACACTCTATGGTGCACAAAGATTTTTTGAAAATGTCTTAAACTTTCCACCGCTGTTTATGAAACTGACATTCCTGCCTTTTGACCAATGCGTAGCTCTTGTAGGGACTGTTACGTTAATCGGAATGCTTAGCAGCTTTGTCGCTGTACGCGGCTAATTTTAATAATTTGATTGAGGATGTTATGAGAAGTAAAAAAATGACAGGCGGGCTTGAAAAAGCTCCTCACCGCTCTTTATTGTACGCACTTGGCTTTTCAAAAGAAGAAATGGATAGACCGCTTATCGGTGTATGCAACTCTAAAAATGAAATTATTCCCGGCCACATTCATCTGGATACAATTGTCAAAGCTGTTAAAGACGGTGTCCGTCTTGCCGGCGGTGTTCCAATGGAATTCCCTTCCATCGGAGTTTGCGATGGCCTTGCTATGAACCATGCCGGAATGCGTTATTCTCTTCCAAGTAGAGAAATGATTGCCGATTCCATTGAAATCATGGCTACAGCCCATCCTTTTGATGCTCTGGTTCTTGTTCCGAACTGTGATAAAATTGTTCCGGGCATGCTAATGGCAGCTCTGAGACTTAATATTCCGACAATTATCGTCAGTGGCGGAGCAATGCTTGCCGGTAAAAAAGACGGTAAAAAAGTTGACCTTATCACTGTTTTTGAAGGGGTAGGTCAGGTTAAAACTGGAAGTATGACTGAAGATGAACTTTCAGTCCTTGAACAAAGTGCCTGCCCTACTTGCGGCTCATGCTCTGGAATGTTCACAGCAAACTCCATGAACTGTCTTTCCGAGACAATCGGGCTTGCACTGCCGGGCAACGGAACGATTCCTGCTGTAATGTCTGATCGTATCCGCCTTGCAAAACGCGCAGGTTCACAGATAATGGATCTGCTGAAAAATGATATTAAACCGCGTGATATTGTTACTGAAAAAAGCCTCAAAAATGCTGTAACAATGGATATGGCTCTCGGTTGTTCAACCAACACAGTATTGCACCTGCCTGCCATTTTTGACGAAGCAGGACTCAAGCTTGATCTGACTATCTTTGATGAAGTAAGCCGCAAAACTCCTAACCTGTGCAAACTCGCACCTGCCGGACCTCATCATATTCAGGATCTGCATGAAGCAGGCGGAATTCAAGCAGTACTTTCCGAGCTGGCAAAATCAGGACGCATTGAGCTTGATGCGCTGACATCCACAGGCAAAACTGTAGGTGAAAATATCAAGGAACTTAACGCTTCCGTTAAAAATTATGAAATAATCCACCCTATTGATAAACCTTACAGTAACGAAGGCGGAATAGCTATTCTGTTCGGTAATATTGCCAAAGATGGATGTGTTGTTAAACAGTCAGCTGTTGCACCGGAAATGATGAAACGAACATGCTGCGCCAAAGTTTACAACTCAGAAGAAGAAGCTGTTGAGGCTATTCTCGGCGGAGAAATTGTTAAAGGTGACGCAATAGTTATTTTATATGAAGGTCCTAAAGGCGGCCCGGGTATGCGCGAAATGCTCACCCCAACATCAGCAATTGCAGGAATGGGACTTGGAGCTGACGTTGCCCTTATTACTGACGGCCGTTTTAGCGGCGGAACACGCGGAGCAGCAATTGGCCACGTATCTCCTGAAGCAGCTTCAAACGGAACCATTGGTATTGTTCAGACCGGAGATACCATTGAAATTGATATCCCACAACGTTCACTGAACGTTGTTCTTACTGACGAAGAAATTGCAGAAAGAATGAAAACATTTAAACCTATTGAAAAAGAAGTATCTTCAACATTCCTGAGAAGATACAGAGAAAATGTTACTTCAGCGTCTACAGGCGCAATCTATAAAAAATAATATAGGTTCAGAGGAGATCATCAATTGATGATCTCCTCTGAATTATCCTTTGATTTTTTTACTACCCAAGCAAATTTACACTATTAAATTATCTACTAAACCTACTACTTATCAAAATTTAAAAATTTACCTTCCCGCAGTATATCCATTAATTCCTGACAATCCGCTGCGACAAAATCAGGCTTTACTTCTTTAAGTTCTGATAACGACATTCTACCTGTTGCAACAGCCGCTGTCAGTGTCCCTGCCCTTTTACCTGTTTCAATATCAAGCGGATGATCACCGACCATTAAGGCATGTTCAGGGCATATATTTATAAAATCTAAAGCTTTTAAGATATGTTCAGGATGCGGTTTTACATTTTTTACATCTTCTCGGGACAAAAAGCAGCCACATATTTTTTCAACATCCGGTAGTACGGTTTTAACCGCTGACGCTGTATTACGTGTAATAATTCCTGTTTTTATACGCTCTTGTTGTAATCCGCTTAAAATAGGGTAAGTAAACGGAAACAGTTTTCCATATTTAGCTGCTTCTATTTCCATAGAAATTATTAAGAACCTGCATCTGGTATGAAACTCTTTTCCCAAATCAGGGTCATCTGTTGCAAGAGACGCTGCAATATGATCAACCCACTCAAGAGCAGGAAGATTACTTATTTCAGGAAGCGTTTCTAAAAAAGCTTCTCCAAGTGCCTTTAAACGTCGTTTCATTTCATTGAAATCAATGGTTAATTCTGCGAGAGTTCCATCAAAATCAAAAATTATTCCTTCAATTTTATTCATAGTCCAAAATTTTCCAAGTAGTTGCTTGCGAAAGCATGTTTCTAAAGGTTATGACTGCTAAACTGGTTTAAACAAATTCAGAATTAATAAATGCTGTTATCAGGAGTTCTCGTGTCAGGTAAATTTGACGTAATTATTGCAGGAGGAGGCCCCGCAGGATCATCTGCCGCATATATCCTCGCAACAAAAGGTTTTAAAGTCGCCATTGTAGACAAAGCAAAATTCCCTAGAAAAAAGCTTTGCGGGGGACTTATTACCGATAAAACAATGAAAACTCTCGAAAAAATATATGGTTACACTGAACAGGAAATAACTGAAAAGGGACTTATCGATTATGAAGCAGCCGAATATTCCGTTTTCTACCGAGATTACAAAATACAAGACGGCGCATCACCAGTTCCTTTCCGCTTCATTAACAGAGAAGTCTTTGATTACTTTCTTCTTGAAAAAGCTGCAAATGCAGGAGCTCAGATCTTTACATCGGAAAAAATAGTTCAGTGCAACTATCAAGATGCTGAAATAAAGACTAAAAGTAATAAAATATTTAAAGGTAAATACCTTTTGGGAACTGACGGAGTTAATTCCACAATCAGAAAATCTGTTCCGTATGACAAAAAAGCATGGAAAGAGAACATGGCTTCAACCATTGAGATTACTTTTGATGCTAAAGATTATCCCAGAGAAATAAAATGGCCTGAATTATATATAGGATGCCTTAAAGCTGGTTATATTTGGGTTTTTCCAGCAAAAGATAAGGTTGTGGTAGGCATCGGCAGTTTAAATCGCTGTACAACAAATTTCAAAGATACCTTCTTAAATTTTCTTACAAGTCAGGGTGTAAAAAATCCTGAAACAATTCCATTGCATGGTTTTCCCCTTCCATACGGAAATTACATAAAAAACCCGTGCTACGGCAGAACCATACTTGCAGGAGATGCGGCAGGACTTGTGGAACCTCTTTTCGGAGAAGGAATATTCTACGCATTACAGACAGGAAGATACGCTGCGGAAGCTATAGCCAAGGGTATTACAGAAAATAAAAACCCCGAACAATTCTATATTCCACGTCTACAAAAATATATTTTCCCTGAGATCATCTATTCAAACAGGCTGCGCTGGACACTTTTTTATTCGCAAAGATTGCTTAAACACGTTTCATTTAAAATAGCATTTAAATCACTGCCAACAAAACTGGCGGAAATGATTCACGGAATTAGGTCTTACAAATTTTTGCTGAAAAAGAAGTGGGATTAATCAGACCTAAGCTGCGATAGCAACATTCCACACAACATAAGCCCGCACCCCAAAAGACCCTGCGTGGTTAATGTTTCACCTAAGAGTAACCACCCTGCTAATGCCGCAAATACAGATTCTAAACTCAGTATTATTGCAGCGTGTGCAGGCTTAGCATCCTGTTGAGCTATTACCTGCAAAGTATAGGCAACCCCAACAGACATTAACCCTCCGTAAAGGATCGGAATTGCGCAGGCATAAATACCACTTAAAGACATATCTTCGAAAATAAATGCGCCTATAAAACTGAATATTGAACAAACTACAAATTGTCCGCTTGCAAATTTAACCGGATCTATCTTGGAAGATAGAAACGAAATTATAATAACATGCCCTGCCCAGAAAAACGCACTTGCAAGAACAAGTAAATCTCCTAAGCTAATTTTAAATCCTTCATTTACACTAAGCAGATACATTCCAATCACTGCCAAGACTGCTCCAATCCAAGTCGGCAATCCTGTTTTCTGTTTAACAAAAAGACCCAGTATAGGAACAAATACAACATAAAGTCCTGTAATAAACCCTGCATTTCCGGCAGTTGTATAAACAAGCCCCCACTGCTGCAAAGTTGAACCTAAAAACAAAGCAGAACCGGCAATAATGCCACCTGTTAAAAACAGTTTAATATCGAGTTTTTTATAGGTTCCATCTTTCTTTTTCTCTCTATCCAGTCTGTGGATAAGTGGAAGAAGTGCAGCAGCTCCAAGTGCAAAACGAACAGCATTAAATGTGAACGGACCAACATAATCCATCCCCACCCTTTGCGCCACAAATGCGGCTCCCCAGATCATTGCTGTAATCAGTAAGAGCAGGTCAGCTTTTAAATTTTTAGACTGCATATATTTTAAATTTAGTTAGATTTTTAAACTAGCTAGGAAAATGGCTATAATTATTTAATTTCGCAAGAAAAAAAGTTCCGAAAAAATTAACATTTCAACGGAACTTTCATAAAAACGATAAGTTACAACAAAGTTACCAAACTATTCAGATTCAATCTCTTCAACAGCTTCAGTTAAGAGAAAGTCTCCTTTTTGAATCCATGATTTAAGCTTATCAGCAACTTCAAGTGACATAGTCATACTTGTCAAAGGAACAGTAGGGATAACCTTATCATTCACGGTTATTTCACCTGATTTTAATTCTTCGTACGTAACATGGGCAAGAACTCTGCTTACGCCTTTCGGATAATCATAACCGTAGTCTTTTACAGGAACCTGAATATCAGCATTACTTACACCTGTGAACCAGGCCATTTCTTCGTTGAGCATAGGAATTGGAATACCTATGCCTACAGCAGCGGTACATCCATAACCAGGGTAACTCAAACCACGAAAATAACGCGGATCCATTCCTTTCATGTCACCTTTAACCATCAGAGTTCCTGATCCGCCCAGAGGAATACCTCTTTCATTACGACCAGGTTTCGTAACATGCTGAGTTCCGGCGCCGATTACATATCCCTTACCACCTGCAAGAAAAATTCTTGTTCCAAGACCGATAGTCTTTAAATACGGATCATTGAGAAGCGGTGAAAGCTCTCCAGCTGTAGCATAATTTGCATTACGCTGATTAGCCTTAAGCGGTCCCATATAGGTATAAATTGTACGACTTGTCATGTTAACAGCGCAATTGTAGTTTTGATAACAATTACGAGGATTTAACATAACAGCATCTTTTAAATCCTTAAGCGTGATATCTTTTTCAACTTCACGACGCGGATAACAGTCTGTTCCGTATGCTTTTGCTTTTAGACGGACAGTTTTACCTGCAAGCAAATCTTCCATGACATGTGATCCGCCATAAGCAAATCTACCTGGGTAAACTTTGTTAAGCGGATCATCTTCAGCAGGCTCTGTAGCCCCGAGATAAGCATCTACAGCTGCAAGACCAGCATAACATGGAACATTGTTAAGCCAAACCTGTGAAGTTTTAATTACAGGAGATTCCTGCCCAGTATTAAACAGCATACCTGAAGAACACATCGGCGAAAATGTTCCGGTTGTTACTACATCTATTTCTTTAGCTGCTTCAACTTTACCTTTGGAACGGACAATTTCGACCATTTCAGCGGCATTAACTACTACAGCTTTACCTTTTTTTATACGTTCATTTATTTCTTTTATAGTCTTATTGACTTCAAAGGTTTTTGCCATTGAAAAGACTCCATTGGGATTAAGTTTTTAGAAGAATCAAGATTGTGGCTTAAAAGCCCCTTGAATGCAATTTTAATTTTAAAATTGAATTTAGACCTAAGACTGAAGGTAAAAAGTGTTTTAAGGCCATATCTGCCTTGGCTAAAGCTTTCTTTTAATGTATAAGAAACAATGGTTTTGGGCAGGAAAAATATTTTATTTATTTCCCTTTAATTTAAACAACTTACAGCCTTGGTTAAAAAAAATTAATCCCTTGAAAAATGCACTTAGAAATCATCTCCTGACTACATGCTCAGATTCAGACTTAATACGTTGGTTTGACCCGATCAATATATCTATTTCTGACGAGACTGGAGATGTAATTGTAACCTTTCCCCATGCTTTTTTCGGCCAATGGTTCAAATCAAGTATTCAAAATAAATTTGAAGAGCAATTAGGCTTGTTTTTAGGTGGAGGATTTTCAGTTTCATACCGGAACAACGGGACATCAGGGATAAATAAACCCGGACTTATTTCAGACACTAAAAAAATTGATTTCCCTTTCGGACAAAAATTTACTTTTGAAAATTTTCTAGTCAGCAACAGTAACTATTTTCCATTAGCGTCCGCAAAAGAAGTAACACATGTAGACAATGTTACATTTAACCCGTTTGTTATCTGCGGCAAAAGCGGTTCCGGAAAAAGTCATTTATTAAAAGCTATTGCAAATGAAATGAGCAAGAAAATTGCGACAGATAAAATATTTCTTGGAAATGTTGATGATATTCAAAATATTTATTCCGTCCGCTTCGGCGGGGATATGATTCGTGCAAGAAATTATTTTTTTGAATTTGAATATTTCTTTCTCGATGATCTTAAACAAATTCAAAAATACGAACAACTCCAGCAGGAATTAATTTCTATTTTTAATAATTTCTACGAAAATGGAAAACAGATGGTTTTCAGTTGCACAGATAAATTAGCTTCCTACAATTTTTTAGACCTGAATCTGAAGTCTAGGCTAGAATGGGGATTAATTGTCAACCTGAAACGCCCTGACCTCGAAATAAGGGCACTCTACATCCAGAAGCAGTGTAAACTTAAAAAGTTATCGTTAACCAAGGATCAGATCTTGACTCTTTCACAAAGATTTCAAGATTTCAGATATCTTCAGGGAATAATAATCAAGCTTTCAGCATTCAGGGAACTTGTCCGCAAGAACATGGATGAAAAAGACTTTGAAAACATTTTGAACAACACTGAGGAGAAAACAGATATAACACTTACCCCAGAGTACGTGATTGAGTCAGTTTCAACTCATTTTAAACTCAAACCAACTGACCTTACCGGCACAAAGCGACATAAGATGACTGCACATGCCAGACAGATTGCTATGTACCTTTGCAGAGATCTTTTAGGATTATCATACCCTGCGCTCGGAAGGATATTTGGAGGTAAAGACCATAGCACAGTCTTATATTCAGTAAAAAAAATACAATTATTACAGAAGGATGATGCAGTTTTGAAAAGACTGTTAATAAATTTGAAGAATACCTGTCTGTTACGTGTTTCTAACTGAACAAGTTCATAAACGGTGTTCGTTTGTTCACAATGAATGACACTAAATGTATATAAAAAGTTAAATATTTTCATATAGTTAACTTAACAAGAAACATAAGAACCAACCTTACTAAATCTACAAGGAGAATATATATGTATTTAAAGGTGAATAGGGACGAAGTCATTGAAGGATTGCACAAATCTGCCAGCATCATCCCCGCAAAAACCGGAGCTGCATATCTGCGGACAATCTGGCTAAAGAGCGATGAAGGAAATCTGAGAATTATGTCCACTGATTCAAATCTTGAATTTTGCGGAACATATCCAGCTGAGATTATCGAAGAAGGACTTGCAGGAGTGCAAGGTCGTGCTTTTTATGATTTGGTACGCAAACTTCCTTCAGGTGAACTTGTTATTAAAAGTGATCCTGACGGATCAAGCATTTTAGTAGAGCAAGGTTCAAGGAAATATAAACTTCCTGTAAATGATCCTACATGGTTTCAGAAGTTTTCTACATTTCCTACTGAAGGCGCTGTTTATTGGTCAGGAGATCTTCTTCTTGAAATCATTGAACGCATTGCATTTTGCATTAGCGATGAAGACAGCATGGAAGCAATTGCATGTATGAACATAGTTCCTTCTTCAGATGAAAACGGAAAGTATGTTGAAGCATGCGGTCTTAACGGTCACCAGTTCGCAAGACTCAAATTTATCAATGACGATATTCATGCTCTTCTTCCTGAAGAGGGAATTCTCATTCAGAAAAAATATCTTTCTGAACTGAAAAAATGGCTCACTAACGATGAAATCGAAATGAGCCTTATTGAAAAAAGATTATTCTTTAAGACTGCTGATGGAAAAGAAACATTCAGCATGCCTTTAAGTTATTATCAGTACCCTAATTACAAAAATTTTCTGGCAAAGCTTAATGACGATGATGTTTCTCAAATGAAAGTACAAAAATCAGAGCTTTCTACAGCTCTGGATCGTATTTCTATTTTTAATACAGATTCAAATCGTTGTGCGTCCTTCATGTTTAACCCCGGTGAACTAATTCTGTTTAGTCAGGGGCAGGAAGTCGGAACGGCTACAGAATCCATAGAAGTTGAGTTTAGCGGCGAAATGGAACGTATTGCATTTCCTACAAAGAACCTGATCGAGATTCTCGGTCATTTTCAGTCAGGAAAAATTAGCTTTACTCTAACAGGATCTGAAGCTCCTTGCGGTTTAACCGGAGATGAGGACAACGAATACCTCGTAATTGTTATGCCTATGAAGGTTCAGGAAGAGACTTACTACAGTGAGGAAGATGTTTAATGGCTCAAAATAATGATACTTATACAGCAGATTCGATTACCATCCTTGAGGGATTGGCAGCTGTAAGAAAAAGACCTGCTATGTATATCGGTTCTACCGATACAAGAGGTCTTCATCACCTTGTTTACGAAGTGGTGGACAACTCTATCGATGAAGCCATGGGTGGCTATTGTTCAAAGATTAAAGTTAAACTGCACATGGATAACAGCGTAACCGTTTCTGATGACGGCCGTGGTATTCCTGTTGATATTCATCCGAAAGAAAAAAAACCTGCTCTTGAAATCGTTATGACCGTTCTTCATGCCGGTGGTAAGTTCGATAACGATGCCTATAAAGTTTCAGGTGGCCTTCACGGGGTCGGAGTATCATGTGTAAACGCACTTTCAGAACAACTTGAGGCGACGGTAAGGAGAGACGGTAAAATGTATCGTCAGTCGTATGAGAGGGGTGTACCGACAGGACCTCTTGAATGCATTGGTGATGCAGTCACGACTGGAACAACTATTCGTTTCAGACCTGATGAACAGATTTTTGAAACTAATCAGTATGATTTCAATGTCTTAAGAAAACGTTTCCAAGAACTTGCATATCTAAACAAGGGACTTGAAATTGAATTCCTTGATGAAAGAACCAACGAAAAAGCAAACTTTAAGGCAGAAGGCGGTATTATTGAGTTCGTAAAAGATCTCAACAAAGGCCAGACATCCGTAAGTGAAATTGTTTATGCTTATTCAGATATCGATAACGTCGTTACCGAACTGGCGTTGCAATATAATACAGCCTACAAAGAAAACACTCATACTTTTGCCAATAATATCCGTACTGTTGAAGGCGGAACACATCTGGCTGGTTTTAAAACTGCTTTGACGAGAGCAATTAACACTTACATTCAAAACTCTGATCTACCTAAAAAACTGAAACAGAAACTTTCCGGTGACGATGTTCGTGAAGGTTTGACTGCTATCGTAAGTGTTAAACTTTGCGATCCTCAGTTTGAAGGGCAGACTAAGACTAAACTTGGTAACTCTGAAATGATGGGTATTGTCGCAACAATGGTTTACGACAAACTTTCATCTTATTTTCAGGAAAATCCTAAGGATGCTAAAAGCATTGTTGAAAAAGTTGTTGATGCGGCAAGAGCAAGAGACGCAGCCAGAAAAGCCAGAGAGCTTGTACGTAGAAAGGGTGCTTTGTCCGACCATTCACTTCCCGGTAAACTTGCTGACTGCCAGAGTAAAGATCCTTCAGAATGTGAACTTTTCATAGTTGAAGGGGACTCTGCGGGCGGTTCTGCTAAGCAGGGACGTAATCCGAAACATCAGGCAATTCTTCCACTCAGAGGTAAGATTTTAAATGTTGAAAAAACCCGTTTTGATAAAATGCTCGGTAATAAAGAAATTCGCGCACTTATCACTGCAATGGGTATCGGCATAGGGCAGGAAGAAGGGGAAAAAGATTTTAACAAACTAAGGTATCATAAAGTCGTAATTATGACTGATGCTGATGTTGACGGATCTCATATCCGTACACTTTTGCTTACTTTCTTTTTCAGACAGTATGAAGAACTCATTCAAAGAGGGCACTTATATATTGCTCAGCCTCCTCTTTATAGAATTGCTAAAGGTAAATATGAAAAATTCATTAAAGACGATGTAGAGCTTTACAGCCTGCTTATTGAAAGAGTTTCAAAAGACCTCATTATCAAGAGCAGTAATGGCAAAGAATATATGAATGAAAGGCTTTCCAATTTGCTTGATGATATTCGGTTTATTAAAAATAAAGTTTTTGAAGCAATGAATATGGGAATTGCGGACAAACTTTTTGCTGCTCTAATCAGCTATGAAGGTAAAATTTATCCTGCTGATTTCGCTGAAAGTGATCCTGAAGATTTTATAGAAAAAATGGTTGAATCAGGTTTCAAGGTTTATGTTGAACGTGAAGAAGATGAAGGTGAAAAACGAATTTACGTCACCTTTGAAAATGAAAACGGAAAACGCACTAGACTTGCCGTTGAGTTTTTTAATTCCAAGCTTTTCAGATATTCTTATGAAAAGAATCGCTCCATTGTAGAAGAATGCGAAGGTAATGATTTTATTATTGAACGCGGCGAAGTAGAAACACCTGTTAGCGGAATATTCAACCTTCTCGATGCAGTTCTTGAAGAAGCATACAAAGGTATCAATCTCCAGCGCTATAAAGGTTTGGGTGAAATGAACCCTGAGCAGTTATGGGAAACCACAATGGATCCTGATAAAAGATCCATGCTGCAGGTTACTATTGATGATGCTGTTGCAGCTAATGAAATCTTCATGGATCTGATGGGAGATAACGTTGAGCCGCGTAGAGAATTTATTGAAAGAAATGCTCTTGCAGTTCAAGAGCTTGATATTTAGTTCCGGCAATTTCCGGATTATTTACTTTAGTGGATAATTTCCGTTTTCAATCGGAGGAAAACAGTGGCTCAGATTAGTATCGAAGAAGAAATTAAAAAATCGTACTTAGAATATTCTCTAAGCGTCATCATAGGTAGAGCTATTCCTGACGTAAGAGATGGTCTAAAGCCGGTTCACAGGCGTATTCTTTACGCTATGCATGAACTTGGAAACAGCTATAACAGATCTTATAAGAAGTCTGCCCGTATCGTCGGTGACGTAATCGGTAAATATCACCCTCATGGTGATACTGCTGTATACGATGCCTTAGTACGTATGGCGCAGGGTTTCTCAATGCGCGATCCGCTTGTTGACGGTCAAGGTAACTTCGGTTCCATTGACGGCGATGCTGCGGCTGCTATGCGTTATACTGAATCAAGAATGTCAAAACTCAGTTCTGAGTTTTTAGCTGACCTTGAAAAAAATACAGTCGATTTCAGAGATAACTATGATAACTCTCTGCAGGAACCGACTGTTTTACCTACAAAAGTACCTAACCTTCTGCTAAATGGTACTTCAGGTATCGCAGTTGGTATGGCAACTAATATTCCGCCGCATAACTTAGGTGAATTACTAGATGGAACAGTTCATCTTCTTGATACTCCTGAATGCGAAATTGATGATCTTATGAAGTTCATCAAAGGTCCTGACTTTCCTACTGCAGGATTATGTTTCGGTGGTAAAGGTCTGGTAGACGCTTACAAAACAGGTCGCGGAAGTATTAAGATAAGAGGTGTTTTAGGAGTTGAAGAAAGTAAAAGCGGTAAGCAAAGTATCGTTATAACAGAAATTCCTTATGCCCTTAACAAATCAACACTTGTTGAAAAGATAGCTCTTCTCGTCGGAGAAGGTAGAATTGAAGGTGTTTCTGACCTTCGCGATGAATCAGACCGTAAAGGTATCCGTATCGTTATTGACCTTAAACGAGGATCAATACCTGATATCATCATTAACTCACTATACAAATTCACTCAGCTTGAAACCAGCTTCGGTATTAACATGATGGCTGTTTCAGGTAACAGACCGATGCTTATGAACCTCAAACAGGTTCTTAGCTTCTTTTTGGAACATCGCCGTGAAGTTATTATCAGGCGTACAAGGTTTGATCTTGATAAATGTGAAAAACGCGCCCATATCCTCGAAGGTTTAAAAATTGCTCTTGATAACATTGATGAAGTTGTAAAAATCATCAGAGCGTCAAGCAATGGAGATGAAGCCAGACTTGGACTCATGGATCGTTTTGAATTTTCAAGGGTTCAGGCTCAGGCAATTCTTGATATGAGATTGCAGAGACTTACCAACCTTGAACATGAAAAAATTCTTGAAGAATATGCTGAAATTCTCAAAAAGATTGAATACTTCAAAAGTATTTTAGAAAATGAAGATGTTTTGAAATCAGTAATCAGAGAAGAATTGATTGAAGTCAAAAATTCTTATTCTACTGAACGCAAAACAGTTCTCATGGATCAGAATCCTGATGATATTGATATCGAAGATCTGATTCCTGATGATGATGCTGTTATTACTCTTTCAAGACGCGGTTATATTAAGCGTACTCCTCTCTCCAACTATCAGCAGCAGAAGAGAGGCGGAAAAGGTATTGCAGGAGTTCAAACCAAAGATGGAGACTTTATCCATACTTTCCTGACAACTTCTAATCATCAATTTTTAGTGCTGTTCACTTCCAAAGGAAAGATGTTCAAAATTAAAGTACATCAGGTCCCGGAATCGAGCCGTATAGCCAGAGGCGCACATATTGCCAATCTGCTACCGCTTGAAAAAGATGAAGCAATAGCAACTGCCCTTACCATGCGTGAATTTGAAGAAGAGCGTTTCTTCCTATTTGTGACTAAGAAGGGAATGATAAAACGTTCCAGTATCGCACTTTATCGCAATTGCAGACAGTCCGGAATCAGGGCAGTCAGCATGAGAGAAGACGACCAGCTGATCACGGTAAAAGAAGTTTATGCTGATTCTGAAGCAATTCTTGTAACCAAGAACGGTACTTCAATTAGATTTAGCTGTCAGGACGCCCGTGCAATGGGTAGAGTAGCTAGTGGTGTAAAAGGTATTGCTCTCCGTCCTAAAGATGAAGTCGTTTCAGGCGTTGTCACAGGTGATGAAGAACGTACCCAGCTACTCACTATATCCGAAGGCGGTTACGGTAAACGCACAAATATTGAGCAGCATCGTCTTCAAACAAGAGGCGGTAAAGGTATAATCAGTATGCGTGTTACTGCTAAAACTGGTAAAGTTTTAGGTTCCATTATGGTTTCACCTGAAGATGAAGTTGTTATTCTTACTTCAGGTAACAAGATTATCCGCCTTGGAGTTAAGGATGTAAGTCTTGTAGGAAGAGCAACTCAAGGCGTAAGACTTGTCAGGATGGCTGATAATGATAATGCTGTCGGGTTTGACCTTGTAATGGATGACGGTATTGAAGATGAAGCTCCTGGTGAGGAAGAAACCGAATCATGAGACAATGGTTGATATTAATTTTCGTATCCCTGATCCTTTTGGTTCAGGGGTGCGAAAAACCTTCGGGTACTGATTCTGGAGTAATTGAAAAAGCACGTAAGAATTTTATAAGCGGATTTTATGTTGAGTCCGAAAAAGGTTTTGAAAGGTATCTTGAAGATAATCCACAAGGCAAAGATAGACTTGAAGCATGGAATTATCTTGTAAAAATTTACTCTGAAGTTCGACAAGACAGTGAAAAGGGAGCTTCTCTGCTTGAAGCTATGTATCTTGAATTTGGGCATAGAAGCAATCTTGCTCCAAGTTTGAAGCGTAAACTTGCAGAGATGTATATACGAAATGGCCAGTATAAGTTGGCCGTTGAAGCTCTTGAAAAAAGCTTAGAATTTCCAGATCAGGCATCAAAGCAGATTGATACTACAAGAGCTTTGCTAGCCAAAACATTTGGTTATTTAAGAAATTATGATCTGGCAATTTACACATACAACGATCTGGCAGAAAATACTGCTGATCCAAGTGTAAAAGCTAAAGCTTTATATGAAATGGCGAATACTTTGACTCTTATCCAAGCATGGCAAAGGGCTGAGTCAGAACTTAAAAAATTGATAGTTATGAAAGATGCTCCTAAAAGTATTCATGCAGAAGCAGCGTTTATGCTTGCAGATATTTATGAGCAAAAACATGAGTACCCAAAAGCATTAGAGTTGATTAAAGATATTGTTGATACATATCCTAACCCACAAGCAGCTCAATATAAACTTAACTATTTAGAAAAAATTGTTAAATCAGGTGGTAAAGTAGTCGTAAAACCTAAAAAACATAAAGTAAGAGTCAAAAAAACTAGAAAAGATAGTGTAATTGATGATGAATCTTATGGAGCTATTTAGATTTTAGTTGGTGGCGAAGTAATTTAAAAAGAATACTCGCCACCATTTTTATTTCCTACCAATCAACAGGCAACCGCACTTTTTTCTTATCTTTGTTAGTAAAAAGAACGTAACCATGCTTTTTACCGAATAGATAAACATCTCTGGTTACGGCAACATCCTGTTGGCAGTACTTGGTTATAAGATCAAGTTTTCCTTCTTTCCACCATTCAAGTGCCTGTAATCCATCAGCACTTTTAGCTGTATCTAAAGTTGCCTGTGCCAGATTATCCAGTTTAAGTCTGTATCCTAATTTTTCATGTACTTTTATAAGCAGGTCCAGTGTTGGTAAACCTTTGTAGTTAAAGGCGTGTATTCCTGAAAGGACTTTGTAATCAAATCTATCAATATTAAATCCGATGATAAGATCAAGTTTTTTAAGGTGTTCTACCATTTCAGGTATCTGGTGTTCTTCATAATTAAAGTATTTGTCTTCGTTTGAGTCATAGAGCACGGCAATAGAAATTCCCATGCGTTCAGCTTTATTCCAACCGCCTACTTCTTGAGCAGAGCGTCTGGTTTCAACATCTAAAACTCCGAAGTTTTTAGGTTCAGTTACTTCTTTTTTAATTTCTTCGCCGAAAGGTTGAAGGATCATATTAATATCCTCTATATTTGTAGGTGTTTCACCGTGTATCATATTTTGCAAAACAAAAATTGCGGCGCTTTTATCAATAGGGCGATTGCCTGATCCGCATTTAGGAGAATGTACGCAGGTCGGGCAGCCAAGCTCACATTCACAGTCTACAACTGTTTGTAAGGTTCTCTCAAGCAATTCTTCCGCCTGATCGAAAGCTTGCATGGTGAGTCCTGCACCGCCTGGCATTCCGTCATAAATAAATACAGCCGGTCCATCCACCTGCTCATGCATAGGCGTTGAAATGCCGCCTAAGTCGTTTCTATCAGTTAAAACCATCAACGGCATAATTCCGATTGCAGCATGCTCTACAGCATGAATTCCACCCATAAAATGTACAAATTCATCCTCGGCTTTACGCTTAATCTCCGAAGATATTTCCATCCATAAACCTTGTGTTTCAAAAATGACCGGCGGTAGATCTAGTGGGACAATTCCTAAAAGCTGTCCGCCTCGTGTAGCTCTTTTTTCATATCCTGTTACTTGTTCAGTTACTTTTAGTTTGCCAAAACGCATTACAATGCCGAATACAGTTTTTTGGGAGTATATCTCTAGTATATCGGTAGATTTATTTTTTCGCGCACGGGTGTAGTATCCGACATGTTGTTTAACTGCTGAAATTTTTCTGGAAGCCAGATCAAGTTCTTTAATACAATATGTGTTACCACGATGAATATATACAGCCCCTTCGTGTGCTTCAGAGTAAGCTCTGACTTCATCAATGGTACCGATTGGTTCTGATGTTTCTGAGTCTTCAATGTGAATTGTTCCGCCTGCTCCTCGCAGAGAAATTTCACGATGCGGTCTTTTGCGTTTGGAATATATTTCATCACCGCGTTTGTTTCGCAGCAGGATTCCATCATGTTCCATTTCAAGGATTTTGCTTTTGATTTTTTTATCTTTTAACAAATAATCATTTTCACGCAGAGTAAGTTCTGAAATGGCGCAGATGAGATGTTTCTCCATAATGACAGGATTATACGGATTAAGGACTGCATTTTCAGGTGCGCGTGAGAAAAAGTTATCAGGGTTGCGCATAAAATATTGATCAAGCGCATCTTCCTGACCTATTAGAATAACCGCGGATTCCTGATTACTGCGTCCTACGCGACCGCCTCTCTGTAACGTAGCCATAACTGATCCAGGATAACCGACCATTATGCAGAGATCTAATCCACCAATATCGATTCCTAGTTCAAGCGCGCTTGTCGATATAACAGCCAGAAGATCACCTGATGACATTTTCGCTTCAATTTCTCTTCTTTCCTCTGGTAGAAATCCTGCTCTGTACGCGCTAATTTTATCTTTATACTTTCCAGACTTTTCACTCACCCACATTGCTATCAGCTCAGTCATCTTGCGAGACTGTGTATAAACAATTGTCCTTAGTCCTCTTGTAAGAGCAGCTTTAAGCAACTGAATCGCTGCGTTTGAAGGACTGACCACAGGGTTAAAAAAAATGAAATTACGCTTTCCTGATGAGGCTCCGCTTTCGGTAATAGCTGTAACATCGAGACCTGTCAGTGATTTACAAAGTTCAGCAGGATTACCGACTGTTGCTGATGAAAAAATGAAAGAAGGCTCAGCTCCGTAAAATTTACAAATTCTAAGTAATCTACGGAAAACCATGGCCATATGTGACCCCATCACCCCGCGGTAAGTGTGGACTTCGTCAACAACAATATGCGTAAGCCCTGAGATAAAAGAGGCCCATCTTTCGTGATGCGGAAGGATGGATAAATGAATCATTTCAGGATTAGTAAGAATAACTGACGGTGGATTATCGCGTATTTTTTTACGTTTATATGCAGTGGTATCCCCGTCATAAATTTCTGCTTTCGGCCTGAAATCTGAAGGTAGAAGGGCTGTCATTTCGTTGAAAGTTTTAAGTTGATCCTGCGCAAGAGCTTTAAGCGGAAAAAGATAAAGAGCGTGGTTGTCAGGATTACGCAGGCATTGCTCAAGCACTGGTAAGTTGTAGGTAAGAGTTTTACCGCTTGCAGTAGGGGTTGCGACTACCACATTTCTTCCCGCGCGGGCGTAATCTGTAACTTCAGCCTGATGGGAGTAAAGTTTTTCTATTTCTTTGAAGCTTAGGATTGATTTGAGTGAATCCGGCCATTTGTGACGTGGCTCACCGAATACGGGAGTGCTACCGTCAATTATTCTGTGATGAACGACTTGATCACCCATAACCGGAGAGGCTAGAAGTGAAACTATATACTCTTTTACTTTGTCTTGCTGGTTCAAATGATTACCCTGTTTATGATTCAAGATCTGTTAAGAATCATATCGGACAGGCACTTCGTCAAGAGTTATGAGTGATAAATGGAAAAAAGGTTGGCGACGCTGAGTTGTTGAGGGTGGAGTCTCAACGCCGCCATATGGGGGTGTGGTATCAAATTGGAACAAGTAATCGCTAGTTAGTTATTTTTATAATATAATAAATTTTACTAAAATCAAGAAAATTTATGATTTTTAAAGCTTAAATTATAAAATTATATTTTCAGTAAAATAACTGTTTAAATATATATAGTTATTTGTGATATAGAACTGTTAAAAAGCTTACTATATTGGCTTGCACTTATAAATTTTGAATGTATATTGTATTTTATATTTTAAATCAGGTTATTATAACTTAAAATCTGGAGTATAATTGAAATGGAAGTATTAGAAGCTATTCATACTAGAAGAAGTGTAAGAAAATATCAGGATAAACCTATATCTGATGAATTGATTAAAGAGCTTCTTGGTGCAGCAATGGTTGCTCCGACTGCAGGTAATCAGCAGGCTTGGCATTATATTGTGGTTGATGACCATGAGAAATTGGCAGGTGTTAAAGAGTACAGTGAGTATGCAGGAATGGCAGCTAATGCTCCTTTAGGAATTATTATTTGCGGTGATTTAAGCCTTGAAAAGTACCCCGGATATTGGGTTCAGGATTGTTCTGCCGCTACTCAGAATTTACTGCTTGCAGTTCGGGCAAAAGGTTTGGGTGCAGTCTGGACAGGAGTTCATCCTATAGAATCAAGAATTAAAGGTTTTTCAGAAAACTTCAATTTGCCTGAGAATGTAGTGCCGCTTAGTTTTGTCATTATTGGCTGGCCGGCTCAGGAACAGAAGTACAAAGATCGCTATAAAGAAGAGCGTGTTCATAAGAACACTTGGTAGAAAGTTAAAGAATTTATTTTTTTGAAAGCCCCGCTACATGCGGGGCTTTTTTGGTTTATAGCGACTGTCCGAGATTTTTTAAAATCATGTTCCATGTTTTTTCAGCTAAAATTTTATCAAAAGCTGAGTCGTTAGAGTTCATAAATCCGTGTTTTGCGTTTTTAAGGCATTTTATTGACCAATCAGCTTTCGCATCATTCATTTCTTTTATGAACATTTGAGCATGGTTTTCCGGCACTACAGGGTCATTTTCTACATGAACAGCAAAGATTTTTGCTTTAATCTGTCCGGATGAAGCTGGATGTGTTGTATCTAAGTATCCATAAATGCTAATTACTTGTTTTAGATCACAGATACGGGCTAGTTCCAGAACAGCTCCTCCTCCGAATGAAAAACCAAGGGCTGTAAGCTGTGTGGAATCTGTCTCAGGTTGCCTGATAAGCATTTCAAGACAGTGTTTTGCTCGGCTGCGCATTAGCATACGATTACTACGAAAAACTTTATGAGCCGTTTGTGCTTCTTTGATATTTTTTGGTCTATTGCTGGTGCCATAAAAGTCTGCCGCAAGAACAACATATCCTGCGTTAGCAAGTCTACGTGCATGATCCAGAGTTACCTTATTCAGCCCGGTGTATTCGTGAATAAGCAAAACTGCCGGAAATCGACCTGAACCGTTCGGTATAACAAGTACACTTTCAAGCTGATCTTCTTGATGGGTATGAGTAATAATTTTTTCTTTTAACACTGTGGAAAACTTTTATTTATCATTTGATCTTAAAACAGATCCACAAAGCCCGCCTGTTTCTTCACAGTCGTAAGAATTTTTGTCTTCTTCAGGTTCAACATGGATAGTCACGTGGCAGTTATTAAGCTCATCTTTAATACATTTTTCAATTTCATTACACATTGTATGAGAGCTTTCAATGGTTGATTTACCGGGCAGAAGCAGGTGGAAATCAATAAATCTCTGAGAACCGGCCTTACGCGTTCTGAGGCCATGGTAAAGAATGTCTTTTCCTGCACATTCTCTGATGGATTTATCAATAACTGCAAGTTCAGATTGCGGTAGAGTATTATCCATAAGTCCTGAGTAGGATTTTCTAATCAGGTAGAATCCTGTGAATATAATATTTATAGCCATTATGATTGCGATGATCGGGTCAAGTATTGCCCATGATGGCGGAGTGAAAAGCATAAGTCCCAGACCTAAAACGAGTCCTACTGAGGTCCATACGTCAGTTAAAAGGTGTTTGGCATCTGCTTCAAGTGTAATAGAATCGTGAATCCTAGCCCCTTTGAGCATAATTTTAGCCGTTATAAAATTAACTACGGAAGATAGCAGCGCAATAAGAAGACCTGTCAGTAAGTTATTAGGTACAGATGGAGACATGAATCTTTCAACAGAAGCGTAAACAATGCCAACGGCTGCAATTAAAATAAGCATTCCTTCTGCGCCACTTGAGAAGTATTCAGCTTTTCCATGTCCATACGTATGAGAGTGGTCAGCAGGTTTTAAAGCAAGCGTTAGAGCAGCTAAAGCAAATAATCCAGCAGTAAGATTAACAAGCGTCTCCATTGCATCAGAGAGTAGACCGACTGAATCTGTAATGTGCCATGCCCAAAATTTGAGTATCAAGGTGATTATTGATGCTGCAATTGAGTAATATATATATTTTTGCGGAGAATCTGACATGATTTTAAAAGCTTGTTTAAAGTTTAAAATAATATTTCTTAACAGCCGTGAATCATAAATATCATTAGAAGTTTATGGTTAGCAAGAGATTAGAAAATATATGAATATATTTCTGAGTAGGATTGACTTCAGCGGAAATCAGGTAAAATCTATCGTTATAACTGGTAAGTATGATAAAGATCTAATTGTGTATTTTTAATAATCAGGAGAATAGTATGAAGATGAGTGAGATTCCTTTTTGCACAACAGATTGGAATACCGTTGAAAAAACAGAGCACAAAGGAGAAACAGGAATAGCCTATTGGCGTACAAAGTTATTCGGAGAAACTGATAACCAGATGCGCGTGCGTATGGTGGAATATTCAGCCGGGTATCTTGCGGATCACTGGTGCAGCAAAGGTCATGTTTTGTTGTGTCTTGAAGGAAAGCTTGAAACAACTCTGGAAGACGGCAGAAAATTTACCCTGACTCCAGGTATGAGTTATCAGGTTGCAGATAATGCAGAGGCGCATCAATCTTATACTGAAAATGGTGTGAAATTATTTATCGTAGATTAGTTTTTTTATTAAAAAAAAGCCGCCCCGAATGGAGCAGCTTTTTTGTATCATTATGCTTGTGAGACTAATATTATTGATTCTTAAGAGCAATGCGAAGGCATAAAATTGCTCCGCCCCAAGTAATGCCAAGTCCGAAAACCATCATAATTATTGCGCCTGTAGTCATTATCTATCTCCTTCTTCTGAGGAAGCTATTGTTTTCAGCATATTTCACAAAAGCAAAGTCTTTGTGAGCAATTGTCATTGAGAATATTGTGCATATGAACAAGGTTGTCCATCCAAAGAGGATGATGGCTTTATTAGAATAGCCGCCGTAGTTTGTTTCAATATCTCCAATGAAGTTTGAAATAACCATGAAACCGAGCATTACCGGAACGACAAAGCGTAAAGATGCTTTCCATGTGTTTCCGACTTTGAATTCTGAAGTACTGTTAATATGCTGACGAAGCCCTTCTAGATCGCAGAACCATGAAATAAAGATAATTTCTACAAATCCACCAATTAGTACCCCAAAGTTGTTTACAAAGTGGTCAACAATATCAAGTAGCAATAATCCGCTGCCTGTAGTGAATATTGTGCTGATTATGAACCCGATAGCACAGAATATTAGAGCTGCTTTCTGGCGTGTTACGTGGAGCTTATCAATGATTGCTGAAACAACTGCTTCCGTGATGGAAATCATAGAAGACAGACCAGCAACAACAAGAGCTAAGAAGAACAACACGCCGAAGAGTACAGGGACAGGCATGAGGTTAATAGCAGTAGGTAGAGTAATAAATGCCAGACCAACGCCGGAACTTACAACTTCACTTACAGGTACTCCCTGTTGCAAAGCCATATAACCAAGAACGCTGAAGATCATGACGCCTGAAAGCATGCTGAATCCGCAGTTAATAAAAACGGTCATACATGCGTTATTGTTTATATCTGATTTTTTTGGAAGATAACTTGAATAAGCCAGCATAATGGCAAATCCGATTGAAAGGCTGTAGAAAATCTGTCCGAATGCATCAGCCCATACTTTTCCCTTTAAAAGTGCGGAGAAGTCCGGCTTGAAGAGCCAATTAAGGCCTTCCGCAGCGCCTGGAAGCATTAAGCCACGGGCGATGAAAACGAAAACAAGTAGGAAAAGGAGCGGCATAAATATTTTGTTAGCTCTTTCAATACCTTTTTTAACTCCGGTATAAACAGCAAAGAAAGTACAAAGCCATGCCGCAGCAGTTGCTGCAAAAATAGGCCATTGTATGCTTCCGGTTTGCAAAGGAGTTTTAGTGAGATGTAAGAAATCAGCGAAGAAGAAGTCCTTCGGATTCATCCCCCATCCCTGTGTAAATGAAAGTATTAAGTAGTTGATGGCCCAAGCAATGACGACAACATAATAGGTGTCGATAATAAAGGAGACCATGATTTGCCACCAGCCAAGCCATTCCCAACGCTTAGAAATAGATGAGAATATTTTGGGTGCTGATCCTTTAAATTTTTGGCCGAGTCCAAACTCTAGAATCATGAAGGGAATACCGGCAGCGAGCATAGCTACAAAGTAAGGAATAAGGAAAGCGCCACCACCATTTTCATAAACAATATATGGAAAACGCCAGATATTACCCAGCCCGATTGCAGATCCTACAGCGGCTAAAATAAAGCCGGAGCGTGAACCCCATGTTTCTCTTTTTTGCATTTTGTTTGAACTCCTTTCGAGAAAAGACAGCGGATTTTGTAAAAATTATACGTAATCCGAAAAAATATGTATAATAATGTGCTAAATGCACGAACGTTGATCCGCATAAAATACATTTTGATAATTGTCTATCTTAGAAGTTACTTATTTGTAGGTGGCAATTGGGACAAAATTGTAAAAGTGTTGTTCTGAGACTCAATTAATTATTATGTTTGAATTTAATTGGTATACAGTGATTATTTTTAATCAATAAATGTGCTTATACACTATATTAAAAAATAATGTTTTTAATAAGTTACATGTATGTAGCAAAACAATTCATTATAATATTTTAAATTTTTAATGTTATATATGTATATTTTTTTTATTAACTAGGTAATGAGTACCTTTTGTTTGAATTTTGCTTATATAAGAGCAGTTTTTAGAATATAAAATTTTTTTTAAGAATAATTGTTGAAATTCTTTAATGTAATATTTTAGTACATTGTTCGCAGGAGGGGGAATTGTGCGTAGAACTATTTTTTTAAGCTTTATTTGTGTACTGATTCTAAGTTCAAATTTGTTAGCAGGAGAGACCGTCTTAATCCTTGACGGTCCGGCTGTACAAACTCTTCCAAGGAATTTTAGAACTACAGCTTTTCCGTTTAAAAATAATAGTAACGGTATTTCACGTGCGGGTTTGGATAAGCTCGGTATATCCGGCAGCGGTCAATTTTCAGTTGATCAGTTTGATGTGATGCGTCGAAATCTGCCATATCCACTTATTGTTTTGGATTTACGGCAGGAATATCACGGATATTTAAATGGATCTGCAGTTTGCTGGTTCAGTTATCGTGACGCAGCTAATAAGGGGCTTGATTCTTTACATGTAACAAATGGCGAAGAAAAAGTATTAGCTGGAATTCGCAATCAGACAGAAGTTACGCTCGGGATAAGTATTGTTAAGAATAAAGATGGCGGGTTTTATGTTAAGAGAAATTCTGTAATTAAGCCTGAAACTGTTTTTTCTGAGCAGGAGTTAATGGCAAGCCGTGGTTGCGGATATTTTCGTATAGTTTGTACTGACCATCTTCGCCCGTCTGATTCTTCTGTTGAGCAGTTTATTTCTTTTATGCGTGAATTAAAGTCTGATGCATGGGTGCATTTTCATTGCAGAGCCGGAAAAGGGCGAACAACGACTTTTATGCTTATGTACGATATGCTCCGCAATGCAAAACACATAGATTTTGAAACGTTAGTAAAACGTCAGAATCTTATTGGCGGTGCGAATTTGATGGATAAAAGGTTAACTGAAAAAGGATGGAAAAAAGATATTTTATTTAATAGGCAGAAGTTTTTGCGAAATTTTTATGAATATGCAAAAGCGAACCCTGATGGGCTACCAATGAGCTGGTTGCAGTGGATACAAAATAAGTAATTTGATTTTGCTTGTAATTAAATAATCTTTTTTTAGCCTTGAAGGTCGACTTGTAGGCTATGATTGGAATATGTTTTTTTCAGTAGTTTTAAGGAGCACTAAGCATGGCAAATATTTTAGTTCTTGATGATGTAATTGACGCAGGGGTTTTACTCAAACGTATTCTTGAGCGTAAAGGGCACAATGTTCTAGTTTACTCTGAAGAAGAAGAGGCCCTTAAGTATATTACAAAAAACAAGATTGATTTGGCTATTCTGGACATAAAGCTTAAAAAAATGACCGGAGTTGAGGTTTTAGAATTAATTAAAGAAATATCCACAGATATTAAAGTGATTATGCTTACCGGATATCCTACTTTGGAAACAGCACGTGCATCGGTTAAACATGGTGCCGATGAATACTGTGTAAAACCTATTGATAAAGAAGAGCTTGAATCAAAGGTTGCGGAAGTTCTGGGCAGTTAGATATTCCAAATTAATAATGTTTGTGTGAAACATTTAATTTGCTTTTTATATGCTACTTTTTGCTGTGCATTTGGAAGTAAGGTTCTTTTTATATTCAATTTACATATAACGGTATGAACACCGTACTGAAATAATAAACAATAAGGAGAAATAATGTCTGATTTATCAATACTTTTTCCCGGTCAAGGTTCACAGGAACCCGGAATGGGACGCGAGCTTGCAGAAGAATGGTCCGTTGCAATGGATATGTGGAAGTTTGCCGAAAGCGAAAGCGGACTTCCTTTAAGAGAAATATACTGGCAGGGCTCTCCTGCTGATATGGCTAAAACAGATGCTCTTCAGCCTGCGCTGACAGTTGTTAACCTGTCACTCTGGCAGTATCTTAAAGACAGCCTTAAACCTGTTGCAACAGCCGGACACAGTCTTGGTGAGTTTGCATCACTCGGAGCATCAGGGATTCTCAGCATCAATGACACAATCAAAGCTGTTTCACTACGCGGCAAGTTAATGTCACAGGTTGGAAATCCTGATCATGGCATGGCAGCTGTTCTTAAGCTTGCTCAAAGCGATGTTGAAGAAGCTGTTGAAATAGCAAGAAGTGAGTCCGGCAAAGAGCTTAGAGTTGCTAACTACAATTCACCTGCGCAGTATGTAATAAGCGGTGAAAAAGCAGCTATTGATGCAGCCGGAGCAGTTGTAAAAGATAAGAAAGGGCGTGCAATACCTCTTCCAGTCAGCGGAGCATTTCATAGTCCGCTTATTCAGGAAGCAGCTGATGAATTTGCAACATATCTTGAAAAAATGGACTGGAATATTCCTGCTTTTCCTGTGTATTTTAATGCAACAGCAACCCCTGAAAAGAATCCTGCTGAAATTAAAAAAATTATGTGCGCGCAGATGACATCATCAGTGCGCTGGATTGAAATTATAGCTAATCAATATGAAGCTGGCGTGAAGACTTTCTTTGAACTCGGTCCAAAAGGGGTTCTCACCAAACTTCTCGCAGCCAATCTTAAAGGTAAAGAATACGAAGGTAAGGGAATCGGTAATCTTGAGCAGGCTCACGAATTTAAATAGTTTAAAAAGTAAAAGTGGAGAACTGCTTGGCAGCTCTCCACTTAATTATATATTACTCTCTCTACACCTTACAAGCATCACTTCCAGTACAGTAAGCATCAATAAATCCCATTAACTGGTTTCCGAAATACATACATTTTTCACCTTCGATACACTTTAAAGCGTCCCCATTTTCTATGTGCGTTTGAAGTGTTTGTTTTCCTTTGCTGAGAGTGACAATCCATCCGTTATCTTCATTACTGAATTTTGTGGAAACTTTTAGATCAAATTTCTTTATTTCAGGATACAGCTCAATAATTTTTTCAGTTATTTGTGAACCAACATTCATAGCTTCCTCCATTTTGTTACCTGTGAATGCAAGGCGTGCGCCCCGCATATAATAATCTTTTATATATTAAATAATATAATATTAGGACAACAGGTCAAGGTTAATTTAGTTAATCTTTGAATGCAGGGCTTTTTATTGTTATATTCAGTTTGTTCTCGTGAGTCTTTTTACTGTTTCTGATAACTTTACGCATGGAAAGTGTGCTTTGATATCGGTTATGATCTGGACGCTATATCTATCCCCAAAAGGTATCATGAAGTGACCACTTGGAAAGGTAAAACAGATCCGAAGTTTTTGGCAGAGCTGAAGCAGGAGTATGGCAACAGAATATGTGGTCTAGTCTCAAAAGAGGCTCTAACGAAGCTTGGATTGGATAAAATTAATAAAAAATAGCAAAAAATTAAAAAAGTGCTTGCCAAGGCGAGCTTGTTTCGTTAGTTATCTCTCCTCAGCGGCGCCGAGGTAGCTCAGTCGGTAGAGCAGAGGACTGAAAATCCTCGTGTCGGGAGTTCAATTCTCTCCCTCGGCACCATCTGTTAAGAATAGCCCTCATAATTTTAATTATGAGGGCTTTTTCTATTGTGAGCTATTGGTCGGTTATAATAAGGCTCATGCTCGAAATTAAAACAAATTTTCACAGTTGACATAACTTTCTGTTATGATAGGAATTACCAATCGGCGCCGAGGTAGCTCAGTCGGTAGAGCAGAGGACTGAAAATCCTCGTGTCGGGAGTTCAATTCTCTCCCTCGGCACCACTTGAATATTTAAGGGTTAAGCTAAATCAGCTTAACCCTTTTTTATTTTGATTTTTATGGTGTGTTATAGATATGGTCTAATCAAATATTTTCTGAATTCAGTCTTTATTACGCAAAGCTTTTACCAATGCTGACGAGGCCCGGTATAGAGGGACATGCCCGCGCATCAGGATCTGCGTGTTGCGCCGATAAGCTGCGCTGTTAATGGCGAGTCCTTCCTCCCCTTGCCGCGCGATGATAGTGGCTTCAAGGATGCCTGCAGGATTTTCGATTGCCACAGCTACTTCCATGTTCTTGCCGCTGAGCGCAGGCAACCCCTGCGCGATTTTATTTGCAACACTTCCGGGGATAAGCGCCGCTGCTGCTAGGCAGCACCCTCCGGACACAGCCATAGATGCATGTCCAGTCTGCGGCGTAAAATACCTGACAGAAATCGAACCACCTTGTATGGGCGGCGCAACGATGCATATTTTGGGGATAGTTTCGCTACGGGCTAGATCGTCGGCGTTCATCAATGTACCGTCGTATCGTTTTAACCCCATGCGCAGTCCGGCTTCGACCCATATGGTCCGCAAGGATTCCATGAATATCCTGTCGCTTGCGAGTTCGGCAGCGGGCTCGTACCCGGTCTTATTAAACTCCTCCGCATCCGCGATCACCATCGGCACGGCGACGTCAACGCATGAGACGGTATGTCCACCTATAGTCTCGCGCGGTTGGCCAGTCGGCAGTAGCCGCCCGGTTTTGGATCCGACTGGTTCGAGTAGAAAGAGGTCTACTGCCGGAAAGGGGCCGTCCACTCCAGGAATATCTGCTACGGCAAAGTTTCCGCTTGCATTGCGTGTCATCCTACTTTTGGTGACGATGCCCGTGTTGGTGTTGCGGATATCGATCTCAATCGTGGCTTCATTGGTGGAGAGCAACTCGTTGTCGAGTGCCCATATCTGGAGCGCGGAGGACATATTGCCACAGTTGACGCTCCAGTCGATAGCCGCATGGTCAGCGGCAAGCTGGGCTAAAGTGCTGACGATACGCTGTCGTCCATCTGCTATTTCAATATCAGCTAAGAATACTTTATTGCTGGTCGCCGGCCCGCGGCCGAGCCCTGTGATCTGGCGGTTGCCTTGACTATCGCCAACGAGCGGCACGCCCATTAGGTGACGTAACAGTTCTTCACGCAAGTCCGTGTTAGATGGCGCCAAACTCTCATGGATGACAAGGCCTGTCGAGGTGCCTCCACGCATGTAATGCACTGGAAACTCAACGATGCTATTACGGACACGGAGTGTAAATTTTGGAACATGAGAAACAGTGTTAGATATCATAGCATGAACGCCTTGAGTTGAGCTTGTTGATAGTTGTCCACTATCTCAGATTTAAATTCTCTTATTTGCATAATATGTAGTTTTGCCGTGCTAAAAGGTTGCTTTTGCTATTCGTAAGAGCAAGATGTTAGTTAAAATTTATTTGTACATATAACTAACGAATAAGCACGAGGTATACAATGAGCGAGAAAACACATCTTTATATTTTATGGACTAATGCTGACGTTGAAGTCGCAGAAAAAATGGTATTTATGTACGGAGTCAATTCTTTGCTTAAAGGGTGGTGGGAGGAAGTAACCATAATTTTATGGGGTCCGACGGTTAAGCTAGTAACTGAGAATGAGACTGTACAAAAGCTTATTTCAGAATCCTTAGAAGCAGGAGTAAATATGAGTGCGTGCCGATCCTGCGCCGAAATGTACGGTTTATCCGAAGCCATTGAAGCACAAGGTGTTGAGGTTATTTATTGGGGAGAACCACTGACCGATCTACTTAAAAATAATGAAAAGATATTGACCGTGTAATTATAAAGTCACAAATTTATTCTAAAATATTATTAGTATAAATATAATATATACAGTAGGTTATTGTGTGTAATGATATTTATTAGTTGGTTTGTCATTAATGGTTGATTAGTGTACTAGATTTAAAATAACTAGTACGTTGATTTATACTATTGAGTAACAACTTAAGTTTAGGGGAAAGCAATGAAAAAAGTTTTTGTGACATCAGTTGTTTGCATGATTTTGTTAATGGCAAGTGTTGCTATGGCTGACGATAAAGCTAAAGCAGTAGCCGCAGTTAATGCTGTTGCTGCATATTATGATGCCCATGGTAAAGACGCAACTATTGCTGAACTTAGTAAACCTGCTGCTGGTAATGCATTTAAAGAATTCGCTCCACTCTATGTGTTTGCATATGACACAAATTACAAAATGGTTGCTCATTTCAAAACTAAACTTATCGGTAGAAATTATGAAAATCTTCCAGATGTTAAAGGCAAGAAGTTCCGTAAGGAAATTGTAGATACAGCTGTTAAAAATGGCGAAGGCTGGGTGGATTATTGGTATAAAAATCCTGCTACTGGTAAACTTGCTGAAAAGACAACATATGCTAAAAAAATCGGGGATATTATTATTGCCTGTGGCGTATATAAATAATTTGCTTTTTTGTAGCCGGAGCCAGCGTGAATAGTTGGTTCCGGCAATTTTATGAGCTGAAGGGGTCTTGAATAGTATGGAGTGAATTATGTTTAATTTCTTCCTGAATATGAAAGTGTCTACCAAGCTGTTTTTGTTTAGTTTATTGAGTGTTATTCTACTTGCCTGTCTTTCCCTTAGTTCTTTTCTAGGCCTTAGCAAGCAGGAAAAATTAAATGACTCCGTATTTTCTGAGAGTTTTCAGAGCTATGTAGTTTCTATTGATTTAATCGATCAAATCAAAACGATTAATATTAAGGCATATAATGTATTAAACATGGCGAATGTCGGCTTTCCCGATGAAGAAATTGAAGCCGCTGTTAAACCTCTCCCCGAATATCTAGATAAAATTGAAAAACATATTCAGGGAATTATTTCGGGTATGAAGCCGGAAAACCAGCTTTATCCAGTTTATACCAGTACTCTTAAGAATTACACTGAATACAAAAAGTTAATGTTGCAGGTTATTAATGCCGTTACTTTTGACACGGACATTGCTTTTGCCTCTCTTTCTTCCGCAGAACAATTCTATAAACAACTCAACAATCAATTAGTTAAACTTAAGCAGCTTGAAGTTGAGAGTATGTCTAAAAAACATATTCACGTTAATGAGCTGGGCAGTAGTATAGTTCATAATATGACTGTTTTTTCATGTATTATTGCCTTGATTACTTTATTTTTGGGCTTCACCATGAGTCAGTCAATTCTGCGTCCTGTGCACAGACTTATGGCTTTTGCAGATGGACTGTCCGGTGGTAATCTTTCTTTGCGCTTTGAATCCAAAACCGGAGATGAAATAGGACAGCTTGGTTCTGTGATGAATGTTATGGCCCAGCAGGTTGAGGAAGCAATGGATGAGGTTAAACAAAAAGCTGTTGATGCAGAGCTGGAAGCCAAATCTGCTCAAGAAGCTAAAAAACATTCTGAAGTGATGGCGCTGCAGGCCGAAGAGCAAAAGCAAAAGCTACTAGATGCCGCGGAGCAACTTGAAGCTATGGCGCAGGCTTTAAAAGATTCAGCAGTTGAACTAAATGCTCGTACTTCTCAGGTTTCCAAAGCTGTAGGTGAACAGCGTGATAGATTTGCTGAAACTGCAACGGCAATAACGGAAATGAGCTCTACAGCAATTTCTATTGCAGGCAACGCCGAAAGTTCTTCTGGTGAAGCTGGGCAGGCCGCAGCGGAAGCCGAAGACGGAGTTGAATCTTTGCAAGGTGTAATTGACGGCATCGGTAAAGTAAAAACCAACAGTGAAGGTCTTAAAGTCAATATGACTGAGTTGGTAGGATTTGTTAGTGAGATTGGAAGTATCATTGGTATTATCAGTGATATTGCAGATCAGACAAATTTGCTTGCACTTAACGCAGCTATTGAAGCTGCGAGAGCAGGAGAAGCTGGTCGCGGTTTTGCGGTTGTAGCTGATGAAGTCCGTAAACTTGCAGAGAAAACCATGTTAGCGACAACCGATGTTGGTAAGAATATTACATCTATTCAAGAAAGCAGCAGACGTAGCTCTGCGGCTACTGATGAGGCCCTTGAAGCTATCATTAAGGTAAATGAAATGGCTGACGGTTCTGGGGAATTACTTAAAGAAATAGTTCATTCTGTGCATCTCGCTTCGGATGGCATTCATACTATTGCAACTGCTGCAGAAGAGCAATCTGCTACCACTGAAGAAATAACGCGCGCTACAGACGATGTTAACGAGCTTACTTTAACCATTTCAGAAGAAATGGAATTAACTGCTGCCGCTACAAATCAGGTGGCGGAGTTAGCTGATGAACTTTATCGCTTTGTAGAGCACATACGTAATACTTAACTGTTTATATACTTTTATTTAAAGAGCCGCCCTGTTGAGAGATCATTGGAGCGGCTTACTAATGTCAATTGGTTTGTTTTTAAAAGATTAATGATCTTTCCATAAGTTGTTTTATGTGTGGTTAATTAAGCGCTATCGCTTGCGATTTTTCTTTTTCTAGCTATGCGTGTTTTTATTTCTGGAAAGCAGGTCCACAAGGCTATAAGTATGACTGCAATAATGGCTGCTGGGGACGATTGAAGCAGAACTACTGTTAAAGCCAGTGCAAGAATTACCGCTAATATTTTTCTGAATTTTGTGTTGAATAGACGAAGTCCTGCGAGAACGCAGATTAATGAATTTGAAAGAAAGAAGGCATTGGCAAAGGAAACCAATCCGGACAGATCAACAACACCTGTTACGGCTAAAAGTAAATCTATGACATGCATACCGCAAATAACGCATATGGCTACAATTGGTGCGTTGTTTTTCATACGCCAAGAAAAGATTGCCGGGATTCTGCTTTCTTCTGCTAATGAAACCAGAAGACGTGATACTGCACCGACAATGGAAAGGTAGGTTGTTGCACAAAGTCCGAATACTAAAATACCTCCTACCAGTGAGGAAAAACCTCCGAAAATAGGTATTAAGAGACGGGATACTCCTGGAGCACTTCCGGTAGGTATTCCGAACTGCATACCGCCTGCAACAGCTATTTCTACAAGGGATATGGCTAGCACACTATATGTTACTGCTCGTGGAATGCTTATGGACGGCTTATCAATTTCGTTACTGTAGTTGCCGATGACTTCCCACCCAACAACAATCCAGAACAGTAGCAGCATTGATCCTCCAAAATTATGGAAACTGAAAGGTGGCAGATCTATTTGGGGCAGTCCTGCACTGAATAGAGTTAGCATTCCTCCGGAAAATAAGAGTAACGATCCTATGGAGGAAAGGGAAAAGGAAATGGTCCCTATGTTTCTGATACGTTGAAGTTGAATTATAAGAAGCAGTGGAATCATCGCTAGAGCAATTACTGGAGGACTGGTATTTACTGTTACTGTGCAGGCAGACAGGTATTCTCCTATGGTTAAAAGTACTGCTGCTGGTCCTATGCAGACTGAAGCAATTAAATAGAAGGATGTGAGCATTTTTATACGCGGGCTGAATGCTTTTTCAACTGCTTTGGTTACTCCGCTTTCACCTGGGTACATAACTGAAAGCCATCCGAATACATATGCAAATGCTGCATTAATCAGCATGATTGCCAGCCATGCTGGAAAGGCCCATTGTCCGGCTTTTTCAATAACAAGTGGAGGAAGAATAAATATTCCTGAACCAAGTACCGGGCCTATCATGAGCCCGCAAAGAAGTATGGGGCCGAGTTTTCCTGCTTGCATATTAACTCCTCAAGTTTTAATTATGATGTTGTTTTCATAATTTTGGCAGAAAATAACCATCGCTTTTTTTTAATAAGAGCGTTCACTTAAATAGAACGCACAAGGTTCATCTATGGAATTTTATCAACTCAAATCCTTTTTGACAGTGGCTAGAGAAGGCAATTTGACTAAGGCATCTGTTCTTCTTCATCTTAGTCAATCAGCTCTTAGTAATCAGATTAAATCTCTTGAAGGAGAGCTTGGGACAGATTTGTTTCATCGTATGCCAAGAGGGATGGAGCTTTCTTTTGCTGGACGTAAATTGCTTTCGCATGCGGAAACAGCTGTTAGAGCTATTGAAGATTTCGGCACAGCAGCGCGCGGTCTTGGAGATAACCTTTCCGGAAAACTTAGTGTGGGGCTGAACACGGACCCTTCATTTTTGCGTATCGCGGATTTGGACTTACGCATGGGAGTTCAGTTTCCTCTCGTAGCTCTTGAATTTTTACCTTCGCAGACGCTTGCGACCACCAGTCTTTTGAACGGCGGAGTTCTTGATGCCGGTTTCAGGTTTGGAAAATCAGTGGATAGTGGAATTTGTGAAGAGTGGATTATTGATTCACGGTTATGCATCGTTATACCGTCACGAATTGCGAAAGATGTTTCGAAACTAGATTGGGCGGAAGTTGCGGCCCTCCCATGGATTTGGACCAGATGCGAATGCCCTTTTCATCATGCTGTACGCGAGCGTATGGATGAATACGGGCTTAATCCGAATACAGTTGCGGATGCTCTGGATGAGCTGATTGTTCGCGAGCTGGTTGCTGCGGGTAAAGGAGTCTCTGTTATGCGTGCGGATATGGCTGAAGAGCTTGTAAAAAAAGGCCAAGTAGAGATTTGGGATGATTCACTAACAACTCCGCTGTGTCTGGCTTACCATGAAAAGAACGCAGATAATCCTATTATTGCTGAATTTATTTCAGTTGTCAGAAATGTCTGGGGTTAAATATTTCGTAAAAAAATCCCGCTATAGCCTACTTTTTTAAGAGCCGTAGCGGGATACTAATTAAATTGCGTTCATTTTTTCGAGAACTTTATAAAGTCCCTGCGTTCCAAGTTCTTCATATCCCATTGCCATAGCAGAAATATAGAACTGGTTTACAAGGGCCAGTCCGGGGAGAGCCAGCTTCATACGCTTAGCTTCATCGAGAGCAATACCCATGTCTTTTACAAAATGTTTGATGAAAAAGCCGGGGTTGAAGTCGCTGGAGGCAATTCTGCGGCCTAAGTTGTTTATGGACCATGATCCTGCTGCGCCGGATCCGATAACGTCAATGACTTCATCAAGATTCATATTTGCTTTTTGAGCATAAAGCAGTGATTCCACTACTCCGATCATGGTTCCGGCGATTAGAATCTGATTGCACATCTTGGTATGCTGTCCGGCTCCTGCTTTGCCCATGAGCTGAACATTCTGGCCCATTATATCGAAAAGATCTTTGACCTTATTAAAAACTTTTTCTTCTCCGCCGACCATGATTGCAAGCGTTGCATTACGTGCTCCCAAATCGCCACCCGAAACTGGCGCATCAAGGGAGCCAACATTTTTATCAACGGCTTCGGCGTGGATAAGCTCCGCTAATGCCGGCTCGGAAGTTGTCATATCAATAATAATTTTTCCGGCATCAGCATTAGCAAGCACGCCTTCAGAGCCGAGGATTGTCTGTTCAACATCGGTTGGGTAGCCAACGATAGTGAAGATAATATCCGCTTTTTTAGCGACTGTTGCTGGGGAATCACACCATGTTGCTCCTGCTTCAATCAGCTCGGCAGCTTTTGATTTTGTGCGATTGTATATAAAAGCTTCGTGCCCTGCTTTTACAAGGTGCATGCACATTGAGCTTCCCATTACGCCGGTTCCGATCCATCCGATTTTTTTACCCATAATCATGGCCCTCATATAAATTAGTATTGCTACTGTACATAAATATTAGATTGCAAACGTCTTTGAAAAAGATTGTAAAATTATATCCTAATAAGCTTGAAACGAAAACCTCCTGATGTCGAAAATCAGTTATGTATTTTAGCTATAAAGAGCGTATAAAGTTGTACCTATCATAAGCACTGCCATTAAACAGTTTATGCACAATCTCAGTTTATGGGTGCGCATTGCTCGTAACAATGATGAGCCGACTATACCCCATAAACTTTGGCTTATTAAACCTGTGAATGCAAACGTAAGTACAAATATGCCGATTTCTAAAAATCTTGGTTCGGCAGGATCTGCAAATTGACTGAATATTGCGATACTTGTGGCCCAAGCTTTAGGATTCAAAGGGTGTAGTACAAGGCCGTCATATATTGTGAATGGTCTTACTTCTTCTGGCGTTTGCACGTTCATACGTACTACTTTTATAGCTAAATAAATGATGTACATAACGCTTATAATTTTAAAAACGGAAGCAGTTCGCGGCGAGTTTATGTATAACGCACCTAATCCTATGGATACAAGTGAAGTTACAGCTACGCTTCCCGCAATCAGTCCGGTTAAAAAAGGTATGGATTTTTTAAATCCTACTGTTTGCCCAAGTGCAAGCATTGCCAAATTACCGGGACCTGGTGTCACAGTCATGGCGATAACAAAAAGTAAAAAGAACCAAAAATTATTTTGCATAATATTTTCCTGTATTGATTGTGTGGTCAAATTTTTATGATTGTATAGATATTATTGACATTGTATGTAGTCAATGGGATTATTGTATGCATGACAAATTGGAATCCAGTATTAGAAGGCGAAGGAGGTCCAAAGTATTGCGCGTTGGCTGATGCTATTGAGCGTGATATTTTTGCGGGTAAGCTCAACCCCGGGGATAGACTCCCCACACATCGTGAACTTGCTGATGAACTTGAGATAAATGTCAGCACTGTTACACGTGGTTATGTTGAGGCTGAGCGGCGCGGTTTGATATCTGGAACAGTGGGACGTGGAACTTTTGTAGCTTCGGACGCGCGTACTTATTCTTCAATGGTTTCATTTGAGCCGCATGCACCAAGTCTTATTGAGCTTGGTTCAGCTAACAGTCTTTATGATCTTGATCCAGATATTCAGGAAGGTTTGAAAAGGCTTATCCGCCGGAAAAATTCAAATGCCTTTATGCGTTATACAGATCCGCGTGGATTGCCTGAACATCGCGCGGCAGGAGCAGAGTGGTGTAAACGCTATCGGCTTGAAGTTACTCCCGATGATGTTTTAGTTTGTTCAGGGGCGCAACATGCACTTACCTGTTGCCTGACAGGATTGTTCCGTGCTGGGGATCGTATTGCTACAGATGCGTTTACTTATCCCGGCATAAAAACTCTGGCCGCAATGCTCGGCATTAGATTAGTTCCGATTACAATGGATGGGGAGGGTATGCTTCCCGAAGCACTGGATACTGTCTGTCGCAGGGAGAGCATTGCGGGGCTTTATCTTATGCCCGGAGTACAGAACCCAACTACAGCATGTATGTCTGCTTCTAGGCGTGAAAATATTGCTTTAATCGCACGCAAGCATGCTCTTACTCTTATTGAAGACGATGCCTACGGGCTTACAGTACAAAGTTCGCTGCCTCCGATTTCTTCTTTGGTTCCTGAAAGAAGTGTACATATCGCAGGGCTTTCCAAACCGCTCGCTGTGGGATTACGGGTGGCTTTTATGTCATCCCCCAAACCTTTGCGAGATAAGCTGTCGCATGCAATTTTGAATACGATTTGGATGACTCCTTCACTTAATGCAGAACTTGCTTCGGAATGGATTAAAGATGGAACTGCAGATAGAGTCGTCAGACTTAAACAGGATGAAGTTGGAAAAAGATTTTCAGCTGTTAAAGGTTTACTTTCTGGACTGACTTACTTTGGTAGACCGACTGGGCGTTTCCTTTGGATTAAGTTGCCTGAACCGTGGCGTGGATATTCTTTAGAGGCCCGCGCCCGTGAAGCCGGAGTAAATATATTCGGTGCTGAGAAATTTGCTGTAGGCGACAGCATTGTGCCCGCAATGGCAAGAATTTCGATCAGCGGGGCGCGCACTACTGATGAACTATTGCAGGGAGTAAATATTTTACTGGAGATTTTGCGAAAGGGGTAGTGTATGAATAATAGAAAGCCCCGAACTGTGGCGGGGCTATTAGTTATTCTTTGATCTCTTCTATTGAGGTATCAATTTCAGCTTCTTTTAATTCTGGATGCCTTTTATAAAAACCATTTAAAGGTTCTAGCTTAACTTTACACCGAGGACAAAATTTATGATTGGAATCCTTCTTAACACCAAGGCCAAGTCCAAGACCAACACCGAAAGGTGTTTGGCATTTAGGGCAGATTGTAGCTTCTTGTAGTTCTTTGCTGGCATCTTTAGATATAAGGCCATAAAAAATATTCCTGCGAGAGTCATTAGCCATCGAGTTATTTCTGTAAGTGGAACACCTCGAAAGAATGGAGTAAAGGAGCCATCAAAGGCTCTACTTGCGAACACCATGACTGTCCCTAAAAAAATAGGAAGCCATTGAATACGGTTAATGATCTTTTTTATTTTCATTATTCTTATTATCTATTTTATCAGTTAAATAGTTATGCGTTTTGGCAATTTCTAAGTATTTTAGCGGCAGCGTTGCGAGTTCTTTCATTCTCAATATTCCATATAGCTGATATAACACTTTCAACTACAGGAGTTACAGTCGGCCCGTCCGGTCATGAAAATTAATAGGATCATCCAAACAATAACCGTAAACATCAACATCTCCGCCAGCAAAGTCTAGCGTAGTGGGAGTGATAGATAAAAGAAAGCCCCGACCAAAGTCGGGACTGTTAATGAATTTTATGCAATCTAGTTATAAAAACAATTCTCCGCTATTCTTAAAATAATAAAAAATAATTTAATTTTATCAAACAATTTTATTTATACATCTTGGGCACTTCTTTTTATCTTTTTTAAGAAGGTAATAAACTCCAGAAGCTCCAACTATAAAATCTAGTATAGAGAAATTACAGCTGTAATTAAGAATATTATCTAGAGCCATTGCACAAAATAAAAGGCCCCACATTATTCCAATAGATTTATTTGGTATTACTTCAAACTGTTCACCGCAGTTGTTACAGGTAATGTGTTTTTTATAATGCATTAAGCCTATAGTTAAAAAACAAGCAAATAATATAAATATAAAGTCGCTAATCACGTTTTTCCCTTTTAGTAATTATATTCCCCATTGCGTCACGAATTTGTTCTTGTATATCTTCATCTATACCGAAAGTGTCAGATATTGCTTTTGAGCCAACTTCATAAAGCATTTCAACTGGAGGTCCTGTAATCGCTCCTGTAATTCCACCTGCAACAACACCTAATGGTCCCAATGGAATACCTGTAGTTGCACCAATAGGAATTCCAGCCATAATCCCTTTGATAGTACTTTGTCTCAGGTTTTTAAGAGTAAATTTTGATTTATTATTTTGCTTAAGTTTTGGATTTTCTTTTGCTGATGCTTTTTTTGACTCTTCGTAATTCCGGCTATTCTCCTCAGATTTAACTGGCTTATTTGCCGTTTCATGATGCTTATCATCTATTTCAGAACCTACATTTAGATTGCTTTCTTCGTGTTTTTTCCCTTCACTCTTCCCAGCAAGCCCAATCCGATCATGAAAATTAATAGGATCATCAAGGCAATACCCGTAAACATCCACATCACCGCCAGCAAACCCTAATGGGTCGGGAGTGATAGATAAGAGAAAGCCCCGACCGAAGTCGGGGCAGATAGAAATTATTCTTTGACTTTCTTGTTTGTTTTCCTGAATTTATAGCTATAATTCATAAGCTCTATAAAAATTGTCTTTCTTCTTAAAAAAGAGATAGCCTTATTGTATTAATAGATTTCTTTTTTGCACTTGATACAGCTTCTTTTTTCTTTTTTAAGAAGATAATAAATTCCAGAAGAACCAACTAGATAATCAAATACAGAAGGGTAATTCCTCCCATTTACTATACCCGTTACAATCATCACAACTGCTAACAACAAGTACGTAATTCCCATAGCTCTATTGGGAATTCTTTCAAATCTCTCGCCACATCTAGGGCATGAAAAACATTTTTTAGAACGAAATAACCATGTGATTATAAGAGCGCTTAATATTGCTGATATAAAATAACTAATCATTTTTTCCTTTTTTAGAGGTCATATACCCCATGGCCTTGCGAATAGTTTTTTGAGTATCTTCATCTATTCCGAATGTATCAGAAATTGCTTTTGATCCTATTGAATAAAGCATGCCAACTGATGCTCCCGTAAAGCCGCCAGTAATAGCTCCTGCTGTTATTCCTAATGGCCCTAGTGCACTGCCAATAGTCATTCCTGCTGGAATTCCGGATCTTATTCCTTTGAAAGCTCCTTCTCCAAGGTCTTTGAGAGAAAATTTAGATTTATTATCTTGCTCAAGTTTTGTTTTTTCTTTTGGCGATATTTTTTTAGAGTCTTCATCTAGAGTATTCTTTTTATCCTCTTCCCCCTCACTCTTCCCCGCAAGCCCAGTCCGATCATGAAAATTAATAGGATCATCTAGACAATACCCGTAAACATCCACATCACCGCCAGTGAAGCTCAGTGGGGCGGGCGTGGTGGGGCGTATTAGTCTTTTAAATTTTAGTGCTAACTATATTTTTCATAAGCAAATCTGCCAATTGCCAAAACAAGAAAAATATTTACAACTTCATTCAATGCGCCTGAATATAATAATAGATCATACATTTGCCTAGAATATGAAATGTGCCATAAAATTAGGAAAACACTATTAACTGCAAATAAAATCATAAAATTAATTAAAAAAGGTTTAAATATCATGGAGAAGAACGTGAACTTAGAAATCTGGAGTATTGTTGCCATATAAATTATTGAAGCACATAATGCGAAAAGAAATGATTTGGCTGTAACACTTGAGAGTATATAAAAAAATGTATCATAGTCAGAAGAAATACTTGATGGTGATAGCAAATCATTAAGATATCCGCGGAAAGTATTAAAAAAAATATCAATATGCAAAGCTGACCATGAAGTTAAATTTGTTAAAACAAGCATAATAACAAAAAAAAGAATCATTTTTTTAAAAACTCTAAATAAATTATATGATCCATTTCCGTCTTTAATTAAACTTAATACTAAAGAAAACATAACAATTGAAAAGATTAAATGACTATACCATGCTTCTAAATTTTTAAATTTAAATACTAAATATATAAAAAGACCGATAAAGCAAAAAAAATTTTGCTTTAGGTCATCAAAAAAAATTTTGCTTTAGGTCATCAAAAAAAAATAATAATATTTTTGACATTAAATACTCCACTACTGATTTAGGACACTGCTAGAACAGTGCCCTATTTTCGTATCAATTTTATTTATTAGCTTTATCGCTTTTAATTTCTTTATTAACTTTTTTTAGATATGGAAGTATAAGGCTAAACCTATCATCAGGAGTGTCTAAATAGGCTTTAGCTATTCCCTTTAGAGATGGACTCACAGCATCCTGAATAGCCTCTGCCCGTTCTTTGCGAAGAGTTAAATTTTTACTGTATAGCTCACTCCATTTGCTTGAGTAAACTTTATGGTTGACTTCATCCTGATGCTTTTCAGCTTCTTTTTCTTTTTCAATCATATTATTCCAAGCTTCTTTAGTTGCTTTGGCTATTTTCGGACCTGATTTAACAAGCTCCTGTCCCAAAGATGTTTCGCCAAGGATTACTTTTTTGGCATACTTCGCAGCTTCATTTTTTGTTTCAGGGTGGCCTAGCGGGCTAGTTTTTTTAAAGCCTCGTAGCCCGCATCCTTTACTAGTTGCCATCCGGTTCAACCAGCAAGGCTGCCTATTTCCCATAAGGCTTGTCCTGTTTTTTTGATCACTTTAGCAGGGACTCCTTCCACTTTACTTTCACTTTTCCCCGCAAACCTCGTACGATCATGAAAGTTAATTTGATCCTCGAGACAGTATTCGTAAACAACCACGTCTCAGCTTGTGAAACCTATCGGATCGGGAGTGATAGATAATAGAAAGCCCCGACCGAAGTCGGGGCAGATATCCACTTAAGTGATAATTTACTAAGACATTTTACTTAGGAACATTTGAAGAACCTGTATGCAACTGTGCCTGAGCAACTTTTTCTTGTATTTTTTCAAAGTCTCCGCTTGATACGAGATAAAACACTTCAAAATATTTATTTTTTACTGTTTTAATTGAGAATTGGTCCATATCTTTAAATGAATTTATCTCTCCAATATTCAAGAATTTAACATTCTTAATCTCTTTAAATAAAATTTCCTTTTTAAAAAAAGCAAACTGTGCAATTATGCCTGATTCGGTCACAGAGTCTAAAGTATAATTAAATCGCACAACATATACAAAACCGGTTATAAAAATACCCCCTATTAACGCATAGCTATAGATTTCCTGAATTACGGCAAGAGCAACTCCGAATGATAAAATAAGTAAAACAAAAAAGAAAAAATAAGTTTTAAATTTAAAAAATTTCACAACAACCTTCACTTTGGATAAAAAAGAAATTATCTGAGTTTAAATATATAAATATTAACATTTATTTTTTTCTGTAACATATTAATTAAAAATATTCTTAACTCTTTCTTCCAGTTCATTTGGAATAGGATCACCATGAATAAGAACTCTAGAATTATTCCTGCCTATTGTTGTTTCAAGAGGTTGAATAAGTCTACGGAACTTATTCAACTTAACAGGTAGCCCTAAATTAATTGATGTTGAATGATTCTTGCCATTAGAATTCTTAGTTATTCCAGCTGAAAAAGGAGCCAATGGTGTTGATATTGTCGTTCCAATGTAATTATTTGTTCCCTCAAAATCTTTTACTGTTTTTGCGTTCGACTTTTCCAAAGAGACATCTACTCCTAAACCCAAAACATTTGAAGCCCCGTATTCAGCGTCGCCAACAACAGCAATGTCATCTGAATTAAGCTTATGTATTCCTAGCCCCAGCCCTCCCTTAAAACCAAATCCAGACGCACTAACTCCAAACCTAACTCCATAAGTATTTTCTTCATCATTTTTGGCTTTTTTCTCAGCATCAGCCTTTACTAATTTTTTTACTGCGTCGGCATTGTCTCCCGGAGGTAGAGGAACTACGGAACCATTTTCAGAAATTATTGTAATCGGTTTTCCTTCTGAGTTATAAGCTATACCTGATGACTTTGTTTCGTTACGTGTGGATTTATTTTTATAGTTATCATCTTTATCAGGAATTATATCTCCAAATTGATCACGCTTAGGTGAAGGGTTTTCAGTAGCTTCAGCAAGATTAATTACATTGCTGTAAGGGGCTTGTTCAGCCTTTTTCTCAGTCGTTTGTGCTTCATTATTTTTATCCCGAACAGTGGCATTGTATTCTGTTCCGTTCTGTGAGCTTTGCAATACTTGCTTAGATTTCTTACTCTTCCCCGCAAGCCCAGTCCGATCATGAAAATTAATAGGATCATCCAAACAATACCCATAAACATCCACATCACCGCCCGCAAATCCTAACGGATCGGGAGTGATAAACCTGCCTATTGCGGGATCGTATTCACGATATCCAAGATGTACAAGTTCGGTATCTTTATCCGCTAGGCCTACGGCAAACCCTAAGCATATATTCAGACTGACACCGCTATCGAGTAATAGATTGCCAAACGAATCATTTATAATCCGCTTTACCTCATTACCCCTTTCATCCGCAACCATGAAGATTGTGCCGACCTGATTTGTAGCAAAGAAAAAGGTTTGCCCCTCGTAAGTCATGCTTACTGGATTACCTTCTTCATCGTAGCTGAGGACTTTGGGATGCAAGCCTTCGCCGTCAGTTACAGCAAGAAGCGTAGTTAAATCCTGCCAGAGGTATTTTTCCACAACCTTACCGTTAATAGACTTCGATATTCTTCTTCCAAGCGGATCACAGGTGTATTCAATTCTGCGACCATCGGGCAGGAGTACTTCGTGGAGTGGACCTGATTCTAAATATGAATATCTTGTGACCTGACCAAGATCGTTTTTCATTACCATGCGACCTTGGAGGTCGTACATGTATTTTACTTCACCAGCCTGCAAAAGTTCCATGCTCTGACCGTACTTGAACAAACGTGGCTTTGTTTGATGAGTTTCAGCAAATAAACGCTCACCGTTCTTGCCGTACTGATAGTGCTCAACAATAGCGTTATCGCAGATTACTTTGCTGAGCCTACCGTCGTTGTCATATTCATATTCACGTTCAACAGCTTGCGGATCGATTGCTAAGCCTGTGTAAACGATTCTGCCGTTGTCGTCGCGCTCAGTTGCTAGGAGTGAGAATTCTTCGCCTGTATTAGGGATTGTAAAAACTTTGGTCTGGTACGGATCAACCGAAGTCATATCGACTGAGTCTCTCTTCTGCTCGTCATAAATGTTTTCGCCTGTACCTGTTTCCGGCTGTCTGGGCTGATCCTTAGCTACTTCTGCAAGCAATTCCTGTCCGTACTGTGTTTTAATCAAGTCTTTAACAAGTGGCAGATCGGGATTTTCAACAATGAATTTTGCGTGGAGCTTGCGCTTCGTTTTCTTTAAATGTTCTTTTTCATATTCTATCTCCCTCAGTTTTCGTTCAAATAAAGCCTTGCGCTCTGGCGACATCATGCTTGGATACATGCGTTCATGAGCAGGGAAATCTTTGAGGGCGTAATAGGGACTATCCATTTCTTCCGGTCCTTCAAGGATGGAATTGGGCACCACATCATACATCATTTCCAGAATATCTTCTGGTGGTATTGAGTTTTTATACAACCGAACGTTAATGGGGATGTCCTTGCCTTCTTTTTCTTGTAATCTGTATCC